>JAPVWS010000008.1 GCA_027493295.1 Candidatus Versatilivorator vitaminiformans
CACCTCGTCGGAGGATCGCGCGTACTTGCGGCAGAGGGCTGCTGCCTGGCGTGCGGCTTCAAGCCTGCCCAACCGGTGGTAGAGCTGGGCCACTGTCTGATAGTGGTGAACGGCTTCCTCGCGGCTGATCTGCTTGACCCGTATCAACTGGGCCAGGGCCATTCCGGCTTTCCCCTCCAGCAGCAGAATGGAGCCCAACAAGCGGTGCGCATTATCGAAGTCCGGCTCCAGAGCGATCGCCTTGCGCAAAACCGGCTTGATGATTTCGGGTTCGGCATCGGCCTCCTGCAGCAGCCGCGCGAAGTCGTAGTAGAGCCGGGGATTGGCTGCCTCCAGTTCGACGGCTCTGGCGAAATGCCGACGAGCCGACTCCCCATCCCCCGAATAGCTGGCCAGATAGGCGAGAGCTTCCGGAATCCGCCAGTCCGCGGGATCCTGCCTGGCCAGGTCGCGGTAGATTTCCAGCGCCTGTTCCCGCCTGTTCAGCCCAACCAGCAGGCCGGCTTGGACCAGGCTGACTTCGGTGGCAGATGCCGGCTGGACTTTCGGCTTTTCGGCAGACTTGTTCAATCGAATCTCATAGTCCACTGTCGGGAGGCGCTTCCGGACCACATAGCGCTTGAAGTCGCTCTCGACCTGATCGAGAGTCTTTCCGTAAACCCATCGAAAAGCCTCTTCGCCCGTGTCGCCGTCGACTCCCTTGAGAAAGTCCGGAAACCGTTCCCGGTATTGATTCGAAAGGCAGAGCATGTGGGTGAGCGCCCAGCTCTGAGCGTAGAAGACCTTGGTGCGGTCGCTCTCATCGAAATGAGTAGAGTTGTAATCCACCGTAATCAATTCCCGGATCGACAGCCACTGCCTGTCCCCAAGCACGCGAGCTGCCTTGCCGAACGCCACCTGCTTTCCTCTAGGTTCAAGCGTGGAATAGAGCTCGGCCAGCCCCTCGTTCAACCAGACGGGCAGTTCCGCTCCGGAGTGTTTCACCAACAGGTGGACGTACTCGTGAACCGCTGCACTCTTGGTCTGGCGGTTCGGTGTGCCCATCACAATCAGGTCCCGCTTGGGGCTGGACATATAGAAGGCGGATGCTGCTTTGAAGGGCCGGTAGGGTTCAAACTCCCTGGGGGAACGGAATCGGACAATGCGGACGGGTGAAGAAGGTACGCTGCCCACGTTGCCGGTCCTGAGGAAAAATTCTCTGACCTGCTCGAAAAAGAGAATGGTCCGGCGCCCGCTTCTCTCACCGGCATTGGTGAACAGCTCGAAATGCTGCGATTCGATCCGGACCCAGTTGGGGGCCGCAGCCGCGGTGCCGGCCGCGACCGCCAGCACGGAGACTAGGAATAAACGCTGGAATTTCATGGCGCCGTAGCCCCGGGAACCCGGTTACAGATCCCAACTCAGCGGTTGTCTCCCATCCAGAAGACCGTCGATTGCGGTCGAGCCGGAGTGCGCGCGGATCTCGACCTCGTAGAGTCGAGTCTGACCCGGTTCCAGCCACTGGGCGGCCAGGGGATGGTTGTCCTGGTCCTTGCCCCAGAGGGAGCCGCTGAAGGGCTCCAGAGCGGAGACGTAGGAACCGCCGGGAGCGTAGTGCTGCCAGTTGGCCAGCCGGGGCAACCGCAGGCGGCGTGCTCCGGGAGCGGTTCGGGCACGGTCAGGTAGCCTGGGAGGTCGCTGTCCGATCGGGAGAGGTCGGCCATGGACATGTCGGCGTTCATCTGCCAGCCTCCGTTGACCCGGCCGCCGTAAACCAGTTGCGACCCTGTGTCCAGCAGGGGATACCCCAGGTTGACGTGGTACAACCAGTTGTGGGCCACGGTGGAGTTTCCAAGGTTGGCCACTTCGTCCCGCAGCCGGATCACGGGCTCACCCAGCCGGCAGGCGATCTGTCTGCGGACTTCAACCACCGGCCCATACATCTGGGTGTCGCGAATCACCAGCCCCAAACGCATGTCCAAGTCGCCGCGGCCGGGATTTGGGTTCTTCAATTCGAGCAGCGCCGCCGGTGTATTGGTGTGTTGACCGTGCAGGGCCAGGTCGAGGCCGTCTTCCTCGCGCCCGGGTCCGATGTAGCGGGGCCCGCAGGAAGTCAGGAGCCCCCCGGGCCAAGCGGCCAGCCAGTCCTCGTCGCGGTGGAGCGGCTGCCGCGGCGGGCGGTAGCCGTTGGGAGTCAGGTAGGCCAGGCTGTGGCTCCCGTAAAGCGCCTCCACAATGTCGCCGCCGCGGTCCAGCGCCACGGTGAAGCGCAGGTCTGAACCCGTATTCACCATCGCCACCCGGCACCCCGGGGCGCCGCCGGCATCGGGCCAGTCGAAGGTGGCTGTCCGGATGCCGCCCACCTGGTGAATGAGCTCGAACTTGTTGGCGTCGAAAGCGATTGGAGTGTCTCCGCTCATCGATGGTTTTATTGCCGGTCCGGCCGGTCCGACGTTCCTGAACAAACCTCCGAGAAATTCCAAATGCCGGCTAGCGCCCACGCCTCAGATAGTCCCAAAGCTCGGCCGCTTGCCGGGTGAGATGGGGGATGTCGCTGCCGATGATATAGCGCTGCCTCGCCAGTCGGGTGGCCTCGGTTCGAATCCGCCGCAGATAGGAATCGCGGCTCGAATAGCGCTCGGCGATGGAGAGACGGGGGTCTCCCGCCTGCAGGCGTTCCCGGCGGGTCCCGGGGAAGGGGATAAAGGATCCCACCATGCTGTAGAGCTCGTCCGGTGAGCCGATGTCGGGATGCCGGAGATTCCAGCCGGTATAGGTGGCCAGGGGCACCTGGATGACGGGAAGTCGGATGCCGGCAAGCTCGTTGCCGTCCCGGTCCACCTGAAGGACGAGCGGCCCGAAAGCCCCTCCCACCCGGGGCGGCTGCAGGGTCACAATCCCCCTGGTTCGGAAATCGGGACCGTAATCGAGGCGGTAGGGCTGCATCATCCTTACGGGAAGCCGCACGCCGGGAATCCTTGGGAAGCTCATCCGGTCCAGGCGCACCATCTCTCCCTTGGAAATGCGGGGATACTGCGAGGGAGGCGGTTGCCTGTCCTCGGCCAACCAGTCCTGCAGGGCCAGCAGCAGCGCCCGCATGGGCCAGCGAAAATCGTTGGGATTGGGCAGGTTGGCGGTGCTCCTTCTTTGCGGCGGGAAGGAGGCGGGGCCATGCTGGGTTCCGGAGAAGACATAGACCCGGGTGTTTGGCGCCAGCGGTACGTCCCGGGAGCCGTCGAGCCTGGTGTGAATCAGGGAAGCGGCCCTCCCGTAGTATTCGTAAGAGGCATTGGTGTAGAAGATCTTCGGCGTCGACTGCTGCCGCCGGCTGCGGTCAAGCACCCCTTCGTTGAGGCCTCTTTCACGGTCCGGCAGCGGAAGGTCGGCAAAAGGGTAGATGACCGTGGGATAGAAGGTGTTCATGAAGGAGTGGGCGTCCCGGGAGGGCTGGGCGAAGCGGTGGTTGAAGCTGCCCCGGCTGGCGCCGGCCACGTGGGAGATGATGCCGTCGAAGACCCGGCGCCCACCCTCGTCCTGGTTGAACCCGTAATAGAGGAAGGTTCGGAGGAAGCGCCCGCTCTGTGACGTCCCGAAGCCGATGGCTCTCCGCACGCTGGATCCCAGACCCCGCGTCGAGCCGCCCTCGTCGAAAGCTCCGCCGTACTTCAGGAATGCGATGAAATCGCGGGTGGCCGCCGGGCCCAGTCCCACCAGTGTCGGGTTCTCGGCCGCATAGACCAGCTCGTAGATTCGCCCCGGTTCGAAGCCCGAGGCCATGAAGACGTGACCGTTGCTGGCGACGGGCTTTCCGTTTTCCTCCCGGGCCAGGCGCCACTGATTGCGTGGCAGGATCTGTCTGGGCCCGTCGGTGAGGTCTCTGACCGTCAGCTTCGCATCCGGGTCCTGGGGATCGACGGCGGGATAGGCCGGCTCCATGTTCCGGTCGGACAGGGGAAAGCTCCGAACCCTGGTTTCGGGAACGAACTCGGCCCG
>JAPVWS010000080.1 GCA_027493295.1 Candidatus Versatilivorator vitaminiformans
TGAGGCCAGCACATGGCTTCCAGTAGAACTCTATCACTCCCCCCTTGAGGGGGAGTCGCAGAAGCCGAGCCGGATGGCGAAGGCTGATGCGGTGGGGGGTCGACGCCGACGCCGCCTAGCTGCCGCCCATCGAGTGTTCAAACCTCCTGGGTCACGCGGACCAGTTCCTCCAAAGTGGTGAGACCGGACCGGACCTTTTCGAAGCCGTCTTCCCGCAGCGTCCTCATGCCCTGTTGCCGCGCATAGTGCCCGATGACATTGGAGGCCTCCTTGGCTACGATCATGCGGCGGATCTCCTCGTCGGGCTGCATCAGCTCGAAGATTCCTTTACGGTTTTCGTACCCTGTAAAGCCGCAGGCCTCACACCCCTCGCCCCGGTAAAGCGTGACCTGGCCGCCGTTGAGGGGGAACCCCAGGGAGTTCAGCCGCTCCCCATCCCCGGCGTAGCCCGACTTGCAGCCTTGGCAGATGACACGCACCAGCCGCTGCGCCAGCACTCCGACCAGGCAGGAGGCCAGCAGGTAGTTCTCCACACCCATGTCCACCAGCCGGGTAATGGCGCTGGGGGCATCGTTGGTGTGGAGCGTGCTGAAGACCAGGTGACCGGTGAGGGCCGCCCGGATGGCGATCTCGGCTGTCTCCAGGTCGCGGATCTCCCCCACCATGATCACGTCGGGGTCCTGGCGCACGATGTGGCGCAGGCCGGCGGCAAAGGTGAGTCCGATCTGGGTGTTGACGTGGATCTGGTTGATCCCGTTCATCTGGTACTCCACCGGGTCCTCGATGGTGATGATCTTCTTGTCGGGGTGGTTGATCCCCTTCATGGCGCTGTAGAGGGTGGTGGACTTGCCGCTTCCGGTAGGGCCGGTCACCAGCAGAATGCCGTGAGGCAGGGCCGTCAGCTTCTCCATGGAAGCCAGGATGTCGTCGGGGAACCCCAGGCGCTTCAGCTCGAAGCTGCTGGCGTCGCTCTTGTCCAGGATGCGCATCACCAGGCTCTCCCCGTAGAGGGTGGGCAGGGTGGAGACCCGCAGATCGATCTCCTTTCCCAGCACCTTGAGCTGGATGCGGCCGTCCTGGGGCAGCCGGCGCTCGGCGATGTTCAGCTTGGCCATGAGCTTGAGGCGGGAGATGACGGCGGCCTTCAATTGGGGCGAGGGAGAATCCATGTTATGCAGGATGCCGTCGATCCGGTAGCGCACCCGGAAGTCCTTTTCGAAGGGCTCCAGGTGAATGTCGCTGGCCCGGCGCTCCACCGCCCGGGAGATCATCTGGTTGACCATGCGAATCACCGGGACTTCCGACGCCATGTCCCGAAGCTGCTCGATGTTCTCGGCAATGCCCTCGGCCTCGTCCAGGGCTTCGTCCGACTCCTGCACCGCCTTGGCCCACTCGTCGGATCCCCCATAGAGCCGTTCCAGGGCCTCGTCGATCTCGGCTTCCCGGCCCAGGCGCACCCGGACCTCCACCCCGGTGAACATGCGCAGGGACTCCAGGGTATTGCGGTCGGAGGGATCGGCCATGGCCACCGTCAGCACGCCGTCCTCCTGGTCCAGAGGCAGAATCCTGAACTGGCGGAGAAACTTGGGGGACAGCTTGTCGACCATCAGGGGCACGGCCGGAAAGTCCTTGGCCGGGATGAGCTCCGTCCCGTGCTGGGCCGAGAGGGCGGCCAGCAGGTCCTGTTCGGAGAGGTATCCCAGGTCCAGCAGGATGCGGCCGATCCTGTCCCGCCGCTCCCGCTGCAGAGCCAGGCCGTTCTGCAACTCCGGGGGAGAGATCAGGTTCCGGTCCACCAGGATCCGTCCGATGAGCTTGCGTGTCGCCATTCGATCTTGCTCAGAACTGGCTGATCCTCACCTGTCGAACCAGTTCCTCCATGCTGATCTTTCCTTCGCGGTAATCGTCAACCGACCCCGCACTGGCCTTGAAGATCAACTGGGAAGGATAGGGTCGCCCGGGGTCGGCCACGCCGTTGTAGAGATGGACGATCACGGCCAGGGTGTGGTCGGGCTTCAACTGTCCCAGCACGGAGCCGTGTTCGGCCACGGCATGGCGGAGGTTCTCCTTGAGGTGCTCCACCCGATCCAAAGCCGCCTGGTAGGCCTCGTCCAGCTCCTGGCGGCTGTAGGTCTTGGGACTGAAGGGTGTCAGGGGGCGGATGCGATAGAGGCTGGTTTCCGTGGAAAAGACGGCCCCGTAGCCCTCCAGGTAGGCGCCCTTCGGGCTGCTGAGCACGGTGCTTCCGACGTTCCGCCGCAGCGCGTTTTCGATAACCGCCTGGAACCGCTCGATCTGGCCTCGAAGCCTGCCCTGGTCGACCGGAGCAGCAGGCGGGGGAGCGGCGGAGTCAGTGGCCGGGCGCGTTCCTGCCCGGTCGACGGGTTTCGGGGCCGCCGGCCCGGAAAGCGTCCAGCCGGCTGCCAGAATCAGGATTGAAAGAAGTGTCTTGCTCATTGGCTGCTCCTCGATTTGCCTTCGGCTTCGGCCCGATCTATCGGGCAACCGCATCTGCCGGACGGGGCAGGTAGCGGTCGGCCACCGAACTGATCAGCACCTCGTTCCGGGCCGTATCCTGACGCATGGCCTGCTGAAGCCTCAGTAGATAGCCCACGTCCGCGTTCACCTTCTGGAGATCGACCGACCGCTGCCGGGTCCACTGGGACTGAGCCCGGGCCACGGTTTGCCGCAGCCGGGCCTCCCAGGTCTCTTCCAGTTGCCCGACCGTCTGGTCCACCAGGCGGCGGACACGAGCCTCGACCAGGGCGGCGGAATCACCGGAGGGAGCCGTTTGCTGGATGACCGGTGGCGCAATCTCGGGTCCGAAGGCCAGGCTGAAACTTCCCTGCCCGATCTCGACGCGGGCGTTCAGAAAGGAGAGGGTCCCCAGGCAGACCACCAGGCAGGCAGCCGCCGCCAGGCCCAGCCAGGCCATGCGGGGCGGCCGGCTCCAGCCGAACCCGAGGCCACCGCCAACGGCGGCCCTCCCCGGCCGGCCGAATGTCAGGGGCTCGGGGATGGCTTCCTCGGGCCAGGCGGTCTTGAGGATCGAGGCCGTCTGGCCCAGCAGCTCCAGCTCCTTGCGGCAATCGGCGCAGTCGGCCGAATGCTTGCGGAGTTCCCGAGCCAGTTGGGGATCGAGTTCTTCCCCGATCTGCTCGGGGAACAGTTCCCGGCACCGTTCGCAATTCATGATTTCCTCCCTGGTTCTTCGTTCAGGATGGTCTTGAGCCGGCTCAGTCCCAGGTACACCCGGGACTTGGCCGTGCTCAAGGGACACCCTGCAATGCCTGCGATTTCATCGAAGCGGAGCCCCTCGAAAACCTTGAGCACCACCGCCTCCCGCTGCTCGAAGGAGAGCCGGTCCAACGCCCCTTCCACCAGCAGGCGAAGCTCGGCCGGCTCCATCTCCTGCAGGTCTCCCAGGCGCGCCGCCGACCGTTCCGCTTGAAGGGCGTCCAGGCCCTGGGGATCCGGTCCTTCGCCGTCCTCGGCCCGGCGCTGCCGGGTGCGGAAGTGGGCCAGGCAGTAGTTGCGGGCGATGGTGAACAGCCACCCGGCGAACCGGGCGGGGTCCTGGAGTCGGTGCAGTTGCTGGAAGGCTTTGAGAAAGGTGTCCTGGCAAACGTCCAGCGCATCCTCACGGTTCCCTGTCAAGCGAAAGGCGTAGTTGAAGAGCCGATTCTCCCATCGGCTCACCAGGAGATTGAAGGCGCCGGTGTCACCGCGAGCCGCTCTTGCCACCAGATGCTTGTCGGTCAGTCGTACCAGCTCCAAGTGAGCTCCTCACTGAGACGAGATGAACGGGGACACCAAAAAGTCTAACCGTGCCCAAAAAACGCCGCTCAGTCCCACGGCTACCTGCTGCCGCCGCTTCGCGGCTCCATTCGAACCCCCGGGCCGGAACCCGGGGGCATTCAATAGAAAATCCTATCCCTCCGCAGCGTTGTGGGTTCGGAGAGAGCTGCGAAGCTGCGGTTGGCGTCGGTAACCTGGCTAGACGCCCCCTACAAGCCATCCTTATAGAGCTGCGGAGCAGCGCCCTCGTGTAGCCCCGGGCGGCAGCCCGGGGTCGTTCCGGTTCTACGCCAACCCAGCCGCGAATGCGGCGAATAGAAAGCACCCGTTCGGAAACGCACTGCTTCTCCAAAAAAAAGCCGCCCCACGCCACAATCAACCGCTGCCGCCACCTTCGCGGCAAATCAAAAGCCGCGTCCCCGAACGCACAACGTTTCCAAAACGACGCTGCCGATGCCGCTAAAGGTCATTCCCGCAACGCCGAGTTGCCCCCCTCCGGCTTGTCTGCGGGCTGAATCTCCTATGTGGCGATCTCGCCAATTCCGTCCCCCCCACCGGTTCGACTGCGGGCGGAAGCTCCTATGTGGCAATCTCGCCGGTTCCGTCCCCCCCTCCGGCTCGACTGCGGGCGGAAGCTCCTATGT
>JAPVWS010000081.1 GCA_027493295.1 Candidatus Versatilivorator vitaminiformans
TTTTCCCCTCAGCGCATCCATGCTCGCTCGACCGTAGTGACCGCTACGCTCTTCGCTCCCGAGCACGCGCTGAGGGGAAAATGCCTGCGCCAGGATCACGCCCCCTGGTGAGAAATGCGGGCCAGCTTCAAGCGGGCGTCGGCGTTGATGCTCAGATCGGCAAACTGTTGCTTCAACAGCTTGGGATGACCCGCCGCCGCAATCATGGCGGCGTTGTCGGTAGAGAGGATGGGGGTCGGAAAGAAAACCGGCAAGCGACGCTCTGCAAAGAGTTCCTGCAGGTGTTGGCGAAGGGCTCGGTTGCAAGCGACACCTCCGGAGACCATGATGGAACGGGGCGGGTAGTCGCGACTGGCTTCGAGCAGCGTCTTTCCGAGGATCTTGATGGCGGTGTGCTGGAAACTGGCGGCCAAATCCAGAACGGAACGGGGCACCGCCTCTTCCCCTACCCAATTCCGAACAGCCAGTTCCCGGCTGAGGTGCTTTTGGGTGTAGCGCAGAACCGCGGTCTTGATTCCCGAAAAGCTGAAATCCAGTTTCCCGTTGTCAATACGAGGGATGGGCAGCTTGACCGCATGGGGGTCTCCACGCCGGGCCAGCCGCTCGATGACGGCTCCACCGGGATAGCCGAGGCCGAGGAGCTTGGCGACCTTGTCGAAGGCTTCTCCGGCCGCATCGTCTCGGGTCCGTCCCAGGAGCCTGTAGCTGGCCTCTTCCTGAACCCCAAGGCCCAGACCCTCTATCCAAAACAGGCTGGTGTGTCCTCCCGAGACAACCAGTGCCAAGGCGGGAAGGAGTCCTTTCAGGTCTGCCGCCTCTGCCTGCCGCGGTTCCTGCCAGAGGGTCAGCGGAACGGAAAAAATATGTCCTTCCAGGTGATGCACGTCGACCAGAGGAAGATTGAGGCTGAAACACAGGGCCTTGGCGTAGTTGATCCCCACCAGGAGCGAGCCGACCAGCCCGGGGCCCTGAGTTACCGCTACACCATCCAATTCCCGAGGTTGGATTCCGGCATTGCCCAGAGCGGCCTTGACGACCGGGGAAATGTTCTCAAGGTGCCGTCGTGAAGCCAACTCGGGGACCACTCCTCCATATCGCTTGTGGACGTCCTCTTGCGATGCCACGACGTTGGAGAGGATTCGCCTTCCGTTTTCCAGGACGGAGGCTGCCGTTTCATCACAGGAAGATTCAATGCCAAGGGTCAACATGGAGATCGAACGGGCTGGGATGGCCTCATCGGTGGTCTGAGGATCTGTACGCTCCGGGGGCACAGTTTCGGCTTGACGACATTTGACCTCGGGGATGGCTTTTGCTATCCTCCCGGACTCGCGACCTTGTTTGATGGAGGCTAGTCATGGCTGCCCGTTGTGAATTCTGTAGAAAGGCTCCGATGTTTGGGAATAATGTCAGCCACGCCAACAATGCAACCAGAAGAAGATGGAACCTCAACCTGCATCGAGTGCGAATCGTCATTGACGGGCGGCGCAGGCGAGCCCGAGTGTGTGCTTCCTGCATTCGGTCCGGGCGTATCGTGAAGTCTCTTTAAGCTGCTGTTCCTCCCCCCGTGCCAGGGGGAATCACCCCAGCACCGCCAGGGCTTCGACCTCCACCAGTGCTCCCTTGGGCAGCGAGGAAACGCCAACCGTGGCCCGGGCGGGAAGGCTTTCACCGAAAAATTTCTCGTAGACCTTGTTTACCCGCGGAAACTCGTCCATGTCGGTCAGGTAAATGGTGGTTTTGACTACCTGATCCAGTGAACTGCCCGCGGCCCTCAGGACTCCCTCCAGATTCCTCAAGACCCGCTCGGTCTGGACCTCGATATCTCCCGAAACCAATTCGCCGGTTTGGGGATCCAGCCCGATCTGTCCGGAAAGAAAGAGGAATTCGGATGCCCTGGCTCTGACCCCTTGCGAATAGGGGCCGATGGCGTGGGGTGCGCCGCCGGTTTGTATGATGGATTTCATGGTTCCCTCTCAAGCCGGGACTATTGCCAGACGATTTCGTTGACGCCCTTGATCTTCTTGATCGAATGGACGGCCTTTTCCAGGTGCTTGAGGTCGCTGATTTCGATGGTGACGTGAATGAGTCCGTGACGGTCTTCGAAGGCCTGAGCTTCAATATTCTTGATGTTGGTCTTGATATCGGAGATGCGGGAAGTAATCTCCGCCAGCATTCCCTGCCTGTCGTCTACCGAGATGGAAAGCTTGACGGCATAGATTCCCCCGACCGTTCCGGTCCACGAAACATCGATCTTGCGCTCGGCTTCATAGAGGAGGTTGCCCACGTTGGCGCAGCGCTTGGCATGGACGGCGACTCCCTTGCCCCGGGTGATGTAGCCGACAATGGGTTCGCCGCGAATCGGGTTGCAGCACTTGGCCCGATAGACCAGAAGCCCATCGATGTCCTTGACCCTTAAAGACCCGTCCGAAGACAGCCCGAGGACCTTCTTCACGGCCGAGGTGAACTTGCCGGGCTTGTCCTTTTGCGCCCGGCTCAATTCGCCCGGCGGCACCAACTTGCTCAGGAGCATCCGCCCCGAGATCTTGCCGAAGCCCAATGTGGAGTAGATCTTCTCCATCTTGTCGCACCGGTAGGGCCGGGCGGCCGCCAGTAGCGACCCGTCTTCCATGTGCTTCTTCAGGTTGATCTTGAGTCGCTTGGCCTCCTTCTCCAGTATGCGCTTGCCCAGCTCTATGGCGCGTTCTCGGCGACTGACGTTCAGAAAGTGTCTGATTTTGTTGCGTGCCCGTGAGGTCTTGACGAAGGACAACCAGTCCCGGCTGGGCACGTGGCCGGTTTGAGTCTGGATTTCAACAATGTCCCCGTTCTTGAGTCGAGATCTGAGGGGAGCGATGCGGCCATTCACCTTGGCGCCGACGCAACAGGCCCCGACTTCGCTGTGGATGGCATAGGCGAAGTCGACCGGGGTGGCGTCCCGGGGAAGAATGATCACCTTGCCCTTGGGAGTGAAGGCGTAAACCTCTTCGGGATAGAGGTCGATCTTGAGGGTGCTCAGGAAGTCGCTGGGGTCCTGCATCTCCTGCTGCCATTCCACCAAGTGCCGCAGCCACAGAAAGCGCTGGTCGTCCTTTTCGTCCATTCCCCGGCCCATTTTGTATTTCCAGTGGGCGGCAATGCCCTCCTCGGCAACCCGGTGCATCTCGACCGTGCGGATCTGTACCTCGAAGGGTTGCCCCTGGGGGCCAATGACCGAGGTGTGGATTGACTGGTACATGTTGGGCCGCGGAATGGCAATAAAGTCCTTGATCCGTCCCGGCACGGGTTGCCAGAGGTTGTGAATGATGCCCAGAGCCGCGTAACAGTCCTTCACCGAGCCGGTAATGATGCGCAAGGCAAGCAGGTCATAGACCTGCTCAATGGAAATTCGCTGTCGCTTGATTTTCTGATGGGTGCTGTAGATTCGCTTGATACGGGATTCCAGCGTGCAGGGGATTTCGTGTTCCTGGAGCTGATGGGTCAACCGGTCCTTGATTTCCTCCACCAAGTTTTGCCGAACTCGTCTCTTCTGCTCAATTTCCTCTTTGATCTGGCGATGGGCCTCGGGATCCAGGGTGGCGAAGGCAAGATCCTCGAGCTCACCCCTGATCTTGCCCATGCCCAGGCGGTGAGCAATGGGGGCGTAGATCTCCATGGTCTCCTGGGCAATCCGCTGTCGTCTCTCCATCGGAAGGAACTCCAGCGTCCTCATATTGTGGAGCCTGTCGGCCAGCTTGACCAGGACGACCCGGATGTCGTCCACCATGGCCAGGAACATCTTGCGAAAATTCTCCGCCTGCCGGGCTTCCTTGGAGTAAAAGCGGAACTGGTTGATCTTGGTGAGTCCGTTGACGATGTTGGCAATGTCTTTGCCGAAATTCTCTTCAATCTCCTCCAGTGGAACGACCGTGTCCTCCACGACGTCGTGCAGCAGTCCGACACTGACGCAACTGGCGTCAAGCTTCATGTCGGCCAGGATATCGGCCACCGCCAGGGGATGGTTGAAGTAAGGCTCACCCGACTCACGGGACTGCCCATCGTGCTTTTTGGACGAAAAGCGATAGGCCTTCCTCAGCACCTCCAGGTCGTCCGAAGGATGGAATCTCTCGACTTTGGCCAACACCTCGTCAAAGCGAATCATGGCCCTAGTTTAAGGGAAAGGCTGGCGGCTAGCAACCGGCCCGGACCGCGGTTCAGACGGCCCACAACTCCCGCCAATGGCAGGCAATGTCGGCTATCCATACACAACGGAAGCGCTTGCAAAATGCGGCAGCCGCATCGGTGCCGGCAATGCCCGCAACAGGCACAAGAACACAAGAAGAGCGGACCGATGAGAAACGACCAAGGCATGTGGCTTTGTGTGATCAGATCCGGCAGACGGCCTTCGACCTGTTCAAAAAATTCGTTTATTACTTTTGTGCTTTTTGTGGTGAGCCCGCATTGCTCACGGGTCGCATCCGATATCGAAAAGGGCACGACATCCCGTTCGCCGGCAATATGACCTGCCCCGCTGCGAATTTTGCCAAAAACTCAACGGACTGGGGATTCCGGGCCCTGGCGCGAGGGTTCGCCCAGATTCAGGGCCCTCAGAAAGGGGCGCGCCTTGTGGAGCGTTTCCAGGTATTCGTCATCCGCCCGGGAATCGGCCACGATGGCCCCGCCGGTCGAGTAACGGGCCCAGCCATCCCTGAGGATGAGCGTTCGAATGGCGATGTTGAGGTCGAGGTTTCCATCGAACGCCAGGTAACCGATGCTTCCCGTGTAGACGCTCCGTGGCTGCGGCTCCAGTTCGTCGATGACCTGCATGGCGCTTACTTTCGGAGTCCCGGTGATGGACCCGCCGGGAAAGGTGGCCTGAACGAGATCTTGCAATCTGCAGTTCGGTCTCAGCCTGGCTTCGACGGTGGAGGTGAGGTGGTGGACTGTTGGAAAGGTCTCCAGGCGACGGAAATCGGAAACCCGTACCGTTCCGTAATGGGCCAACCGTCCCAGGTCGTTGCGTTCCAAGTCCACGATCATGACATGCTCGGCGGCGTCCTTGGGACTCTGCAACAGAGCTTGCCGAAGCTCCTGGTCCTCTTCGGACGAGGCCCCGCGCGGGCGGGTTCCTTTAATGGGCCGAGTCTGAATCCGGCGTTGCCTGGGCCAGTAGCGCAGAAACCGCTCCGGGGAAAGACTGAGCACTGCCCAATGCCTTCCCTGGAGGTAGGCTCCGAAGGGCGTGGCTCCCGTCTGGCGCAGTTCCTGATAGAGTTGAGGCGCCGTCATGGAGGAGCGACACCATAGTTGCTGCGACAGGTTGACCTGGTAGATCTCTCCATCGGCAATGTAGCGCTGGGCCCTTCTCACCGCTGCCGAGTAGTCTTCGTAGGTCAGGCTGCTCGTCCAGGTGTCCGGGCTCGGTCGCTGCGCACTGCGCAACCCGGAGCCGGCAAGTCCGGCCTGCTGGATTCTGTCCAGAGTGGATTGCAACCGCTTTCCGGCTCGGGGTTGGTTGCGGACGATGGCCCAGGTCTGGTTCATGCTGTGGTCGTGGGCCAGCAGCGCGTCAAAGAAGAAGAATTGCAGGTCGGGCAGGTCCGGCTCCTCTTTGGAGCGGCGCTCAAAGGGTTCCACGAAGCGACCCAACTCGTAAGAAAGGAACCCGATGGCGGCTCCGGTCCGGAAGGGCAGGTGGGAAGCGTGACTCGCCGGCTCCTCCGCGGGAAGGGTCTGTTGCCGGATCAATCGGGAGAGGATCTCAATCGGGTTGCCGTTCATGAGCTGCCGGCGGTGATCTCCAACGATCCGGACGGATGCACCACGTGCCGACACCGTCAGGAACGGCTCGCAGCCAAAGAACGAGAATCTGCCGAAGGAGCCGTAACCGGTTCCGCTATCGAGCAGGACTCCACCGGTGCCGGCCGCCCGGACCAGTTGCAGGGGGTCCCAGGTGTGGGAAACGGGTTCGATGTGGTAGTGCAGAGAGGCCACGGGCGCCAAGCGGGTGGTGGGGGAAACGAGCTGCCCGGTACCGGGTTGAATGGAGGGGCCAACGAGAATTGCCGCTTCGGGTGCTCTCGCACTCTCTCGAGCTAGCGGGCTTCGATTTCGTCGTAGTGTGTTCGGTCCTTGGTAATCCCCTTGGACCGGAGCACCTCTTCAACAAACTTGATCATGATCGGGGGACCTGCCAGGTAGGCGTGAGCTCCCGTAGGCCCCTTGATGCGCTTGTCCAGGGGTATTTGGACGTAACCGGTTTCTCCCTCCCAGTTGTCTTCCGGTCTTGGATGGGATAGGGCGGGGATGTAGTGAAAACGGGGCTTGCTCTTGTCCCAGGCGAGGAAGCGGTCGTGAAGAAAGAGATCGCGTTTGGCTCGAACGCCGAAGAAAAAGTAGATCTCGTTGTTCTTGTCGAATTCCCTTTCGAAAAAATATTCCAGCAGGGACACGAAAGGCGCCGCCCCCGAGCCGCCGGCCACGATGATGATGGGCTCGCCGGTGTCGGCTCGCAAGTAGAGGTCACCGGTGGGCTCGGTGATTTCGAGTACATCGCCCACTCTCAAGTGCTGGTGCACGAAGCTGGATGCGATCCCCGGGGGAACGTCCTTGTTGCGAGGTGGCCGGGCCCACTTGATGATCACATCGAACCTGGGCAGCTTGCTGGAGCTGGAGGCGAAGGAATAGGGTCGAAGGACCTGTGCGTGATCGGTGCCGTATTTCCGGTTCCATTGCTTGACGTAATATTCCGGAATGTTGACAAAGACGTACTGCCCGGGGGTGAAGGAGAACCCCTCGGACTTCTCCAACTCCAGTCCGACCCGGCGCACGTCATGCGTCAAGTCTTCGATCTTGACCACTTTGGCTCGATAATCAAACTGAGCCCGAAGTGTCCCGACCAGAGCGAGCGCCATCACCGCGAGCACCCCGGCCATCCGCTTCACTGTTCTAGGCATTCCGTTTCTCATTCCTTGATCACCTGCGCGGGTTTGGATTTGGGAGAGTCGGTCTATTTCGGCAGGTTGAGCGACTGTCCACGCGGCTTTTGAAAGGGTTTGTCCGGGCGTGAGGTCTTCCGGCAACTCCGTCATCCGTTTTGATTCAGGCTACTTTGATCCTGGAAGCGAGTCAAGTCGTAATGGTTTAAACTATTGGTTCCAAACCGTTGAGCTGCTGGGGGTGCCGATGCCGGAAACCATGCAAGCCGTTGTGTTTCATGCTCCTTGGGAAATGAAGCTGGAGAGACTGCCCAAGCCCGAACCGGCGCCGGGAGAGGTCCTGGTCAAGATGAAGGCGGTCGGCATCTGCGGCAGCGACGTCCATGGCTTCACCGGAGAGAGTGGCCGCCGGGCTCCCGGCATGGTCATGGGGCACGAGGCCGCCGGTGAAGTGGTCGCCCTGGGTGACGGAGTCCGTTCTCCCGAAATCGGAGACCCCGTGACCATCTACAATATCATCGCCCATTCGCCCCCCGACCCCGATGAGGGCGACCCCTCCTTCCTCAACAAGAAGATGATTGGCGTCAACCTGGCCAAGCGCGGAGGCATGGCGGAGTTCCTGGCGGTTCCGGCGGAGAATGCGATTTCGCTTCCTCCGGGGATTCCTCCCGAGATTGGACTGCTGGCCGAGCCCCTGGCCGTGGTGACCCGGGGGTGGCGGCGGTTGGAGAAGCTTGGGGTCCGTCCCTCGAGGCTGGCCATCGTCGGCGCCGGGACCATTGGGTTGGCGGCGGTCCTGATGGCGCGAGCCAGGGATCTCTCCCGTACGGTGGTTCTGGATACGGTGGCCGAGAAGGCCGATCGCGCGGCCGAATTCGGGGTTGGGGCCGTTCACGTGGCCTCTGGAGACCCGGGCAGGGAAGCGGGAGAAGTCGAATCCCGTCTGGTTGGGAAGCCGGAGGTCGTCATCGACGCCGTGGGCACGCGGGAGTCGTTTTCCCTGTGCCTGGCTTTGGTGGAGGCTGGAGGGACGCTGCTACTGATCGGGAATCTGGCCAGGGAAGTCTCGTTGCCGTTGCAGGATGCGGTCAGCAACGAGGTGTGCCTGGTCGGGACCTACGGCTTCGATCGGAGCGACTTTGCGGCGGCCGTAAGGGTTTTGCCCGAGATCAAGTCCGAGTTGTCGACTTTTATTGAAGGCCGCTGTCGCCTGAGCGAAACGCCTCGGGTCATGACGTCGTTGGCCAGGGGAGAGAGCCAGGCGTTGAAGACGGTAATTGTCTTCAAGGATTGAGTGCGCTAATCGATCCGCAGGAATTCATCCTTATGGAAGAGGTTCGCGCAGAAACGAATCAGGGCATCAGCTGTTGGGGGATCCAAGCTCTCCAAATCCTTCTGAAGCGGCGAGGCCTCGGTTGCCGGGCCATTGCTTGAGACTGCCGGCTCCAGAAGTCCCATGGCTTCCCGCTTTTCCAGTTCGGTAGGCATCCGCGCCAGGGTCAATTGCCAGGCCAGATCAATCTGCCGGGACGCATCCTTCCCGACCTCCCGCACCAGGCGGGAAGCCAGATTGCGGGCCTGGCGGTAAAGGCCCTCCCGGTTCAGCCTCCAGAAGGTTGGAAGGCCTTCGTCGCCTGCGTTTTTGACGGGGCAGCCGTTTGAATCCGGGTCGGCGGCTGTATGGTGGAACCGTGAAGGAACCCGTCGAGTCAAGAGGTAGACCCCGCGTCGCCGACCCTCGGTTGGATCTTCAGAGGCGGGCCATCGCGTTTTCATTCGAGAGGTAGCCCCCTCCACTTCCGCCAGGGGTGGAATTGCCGGGCGACCTCCCGTCTTCAGATTCAGGGTCCCCGACACCTGGTGGATGGCATCCCAAACGACCGTCCTCTCCAACCTGCGTGGGTTCATGCGCCACCAGTAGCGATTCGAGGGATCTCGCCGCTGATGCCTGCCCGTGGTAAATCGACTGGCCCTTCGATAGGTATCGGACAGCATGATCAGCCGGTGCATCGATTTCACGCTCCAACCCTGATCGACAAACCGGCAGGCAAGCCAATCCAGCAGTTTCCGATGGACGGGGGAGTCTCCCTGGCGGCCGAAGTCGCCGGCCGTGGGCACCAGGCCGTGTCCGAAGTGGCCCTGCCAGATGCGGTTGACCATGACCCGAGCGGTCAGCGGGTGGGTTGGCTCCGACATCCAGAGGGCCAGTTGCTTGCGGTACTGGGGACCGTTGGGTTCCCGGGACAAGCTGGCCGGGACCGCGTTATGCCTGAGGGCCCGGGGCAGTCCGGGGTGTACGAGTCGTTCCCTGCCTGTCAGCTCGCCGCGGCTCAGAAGGTGGGTTTCGGGAATCAACTCCGTCTTCACCCCAGCCAGCACCGTGGCTGACGGAAAATCGTAAAACCCGTCGTAGTCGACCAGGTGCGCCAACCCCTTGGCAGGAATAAGCACAGCCGCCTTGGCCAGTTTGACGGTCAGCTCCCGGTTGCGTTCGGCCTCATCAGGAGTCAAGTGCTCTGCAATTTTCAGCTCGCGGTGCAGTTGGGCCAACGGAGTCGCCAACTCCGTCTCGCGGGCGGACCGTTCTTCCGTGGGAGTCTCGTAGGCCTGCACCACTTCAGAGGGATAGTCCTCTTTTTTGGCTTGGACGAGTCGATCCCTTACTTGCCTTGCAAACCGCAGGTAAGCGTCTCTGGCTTCAACCAGGGCAATCGACAGATGATAGGCTTCGTCGCGGTGGCCCATGGTGGTCGACGCCACAACTGGTACGGTTGAGGGCCGGCTGGCGGCAAAGATCGCTTGCATCCTGAAGTAGTCTTCCTGGGAGAAAGGGTCGGACCGGTGGTCGTGGCAACGGGCGCACTCCAGAGTCAACCCGAGGAATGAGGACGCCGTCTTGTCGACGACCTCTGTCAGCCAGCGGTACCTGGCGACTTCGGCGTTCAGTTCGACCTCGCGGCCTCCGGTCCCAAGGGCGAAGATGGTGGTTCCGATCCAGGCTTCCAGGTGCTCCAGCTTCTCGGGAGAGAGGTCGTAGAAACCTTCCAGTTCGAGATTGTTCGGAAAGAGCTCGTCTCCGGCGATCTGCTCCTGAACAAAACGGTCGTAGGGCTTGTCTTCGTTGAAGGACTTGATCACGTAGTCGCGATAGCGCCAGGCGTTGGGATGGTAGTCGTCGCTGTCCGATCTGCTGTCTGCGTACCCGACCACGTTCAGCCAGTGGTGCCCCCAGCGTTCCCCGTATCGGGGCGATTCGAGCAGTTCCTCGATGAGTCTTTCATAAGCGCCCGCTGATTCATCCCGCAGGAAGCGCTCGGCTTGGGCGGGAGTCGGAGGCAGGCCCCACAGGTCGAAGGTGGCGCGGCGCAACAGTACGGACCTGGTGGCGGCGGGACCGGGCTTGAGACGCTTCTCCCGGAGCTTCGCCAGCACGAAAGCATCGATGGGGTTGGAGGGTTGACTGCCTTCCTTCATCCGGGGAACGCGGGGCCTCAGGAGCTTTTGGAAGGACCACCAGGAAGCCTTGCGGGCGTCGGGACGGGTGGCGGCAGAGAGGTTGGAGGATTCCGCCCAGTTTGGTGAAAGCAGGGCGGCCAGGGTCATCGTCGCCGCAGCCACCTGCCGGTAGGTGCCGTACCGCATCCCGGGCGCTCCCTGGGTTCGGAAAGGAGATTTCAGGTCGATTTCAGGGGGAAGGTGTCCGCTGCAACCTGAAGTTGGAGCGGCTCCAGTGCCGCTTTTTTCGCCGCTCCTTGAAAACGAAGTACACAACGCCGTCTTTCGTCCCAGAGATGCTTTTCCTCCTGATAGCGGGCCAGACCCGTCTGGCTGTGCTGACGCTCCTTGGCGGGAGCCAGCTTGACCGCCGTGGAACGGAGCAGGTGTGTTCCCACCAACGGCACCTCGGCGGAATCCAGGGCCGGGTCTTGTCCGACCGACTCCCTGACCGCGGCCTTCACCGTCCCGTTCAAGGAGAAAATCAGCCTGCGGTCCGGAGCCTCCCCCTTGACTTCCAGGTGATAGTGGCCGGCCGGCAGCCGGATTCCCTCGGCTGTGGCAAGGGCCGCTGGGACCCGCATCCTCCCCTTGTAGAAAGGGGCCTCCTCATCGGTCCCCAAAAGCACGGCCGGGAAGAGCAGGAGCGAAAAAATTGGGGAGAAACGCATTGAAGTCGCCTTCGTGCAAGCCGCTGCCGGCCTGCTGTCCCGAGCCGGCTAGCCGGCCAGCAGCCGTTTGGCCACGCTGTGGTTCCCGTCCTCTCCGACTCCGGTCAGACGTTTTTCCAGTCCGGAAACCTCGACGTTCAGCTTGCGGTGGTCCAGCCCCAGAAGTTCGAGCATGGTGGCGTGCATGTCGTGGACATGGACCTTGTCTTCGGCAGCGTAGAAGCCCAGCTCATCGGTGGCCCCGATGGCCTTGCCGCCCTTGATGCCTCCTCCGGCCATGACGACCGAGAAGCCGTAGGGGCTGTGGTCCCGTCCCTCCTTGCCCTGC
>JAPVWS010000082.1 GCA_027493295.1 Candidatus Versatilivorator vitaminiformans
CGTGAACCGCATGGCCCAGGCCAAGGGGGCCATGGCCCGGCTCCTTCAGCAGGCCTACGTCTTTCGCGACCAGGTGGCGCTGGTCCGCTTCGGCGGCGAAGGCGCGGAAACGCTCCTGCCACCCACCCGCAGCCTGCAGCGGGCCAAGCGGCTGGTGGAGGCGCTGCCCGCCTCCGGAGCCACTCCCCTGGCCGCCGGCCTGGTGCAGGCCCTGGGGGTGGCCCGTGCGGCCCGACTGCGCGGTTCTCCCGAACCGGTGCTGCTGATTCTCACCGACGGCCGGGCCAATCGTCCGGCTCGTCCCGCTCCCTCGGGGCCGGGGCCGACCCCGGCCGACCTGCAGCAGGAGCTGCGGCTGCTGGGAACCGAGATCCGCCGGGAAGCCTTGACCGCGGTGGTGGTGGATACCCGGCCCTCCTTCCTGGCCGGGGAGGAGGGCCGGACCCTGGCAGACTGGACCGGCGCTCGCTACCTGCGGCTGCCATGGACCGACCAGGGGGCGCTGTTTCAGGCGGTGAAGTCGGTGGCCGAGGACGTCCGGGGCCAGGCAGCCGGGAAGGGTTGACCCCGCGAGGAATCGATGACGAGCGAAGAACGGGACCGCCGGGTATTGGCCCTCTACGAAAGGGTGCTGGAAATCGAGCAGCGCCTCATTCCCACCGGGCTGCACACCTTTGGGAAACCCGGCGCCGCGGCCGAGACCGTACACCTGCTGGCCATGGTGGTCTCCTTTCCCCGTCCCGAGCTCGGCCTTCCGGCCCTGACCGATCTCATCGCCTCGGGACTGGGATTGCCGCCCTATGACCGTTTGCTGGAGGAGAGCCAGGCCTCCGGGGAGCGGATGCGGGAGCGGGAGTCGGTGGAGAGCCTGACCCGGGAGACCGTCCGTCGCTTGCTGGCTCTGGGAGATCGACCCGAGCAGGAAACGGCGCTCTGGCTCCAAGGGCGCACCGGAGTGCCTGCCGATTCGACCCTGGAGATCCTGGCCTTTCTGTCCAGGCTGAACCTGCGCCTGCAGTCCAACCGGGAACTGGAGGGGCTGGTGGCCGCCCTGAGAGGGGACTACCTGCCGCCCGGATCCGGAGGGGACCTGCTGCAGAACCCCGCCATTCTGCCCACCGGCAGGAACACCCATGCCATCAATCCCTACGCCATCCCTTCGGCCCTGGCGCTGCGCCGGGCCTGACCGTCTCGGGCATCTTCCGGGACCTGTTCGCCTCCACCATGGAGCTGCTGGACCGCGCCGTCAAGCGGGTGGCCGCCCTGGAGGAGCCCCCGGCGCGGAACTTCGTTCGCAAGCACGTCCAACAGCAGATTGCCCGGGATGGGTCCACTTTCGAGGAAGCGGCCACCCGCGTCTTCTCCAACGCCGCCGGAAACTACGGCACCAACGTCAACTTCATGGTGCTGCAGAGCCAGTGGGAGGACGCCAGGGAGCTGGGAGACCTCTTTGTCAAGCGCAAGTGCTTCGCCTACGGGCGCGATGCCCGGGGCCGGCCCCTGGAGGGGAAGGAGGCCCAGACGCTGCTGGACAGCGCCCTCGCGCGGGTGGAGGCCAGCTATCAGAACATCGACAGCACCGAGGTGGGCATTTCCGACGTGGATCACTACTTCGAGTACCTGGGAGGGGTGACCAAGGCCGTGGAGGAACGGTCCGGCAAGCGGCCCCGGGTCTACCTGTCCGATTCGCTCACACCCCACTCCAGGGTTCGCACCCTTCAGGAAACCCTGCAACTGGAGAGCCGCACCAAGGTCCTGAATCCGAAGTGGTACGAGGGCATGCTCAAGCACGGTTTCAGCGGCGTGGCCGAGATCGAGCACCAACTGACCAACACCTTCGGATGGTCGGCCACGGCCGATGCCGTCGAGGACTGGATCTACGACGAGGTGGCCGAGACCTTCGTGCTGGACTCGCAGATGCTCGAGCGGCTGCAGAGCCTCAACCCCCACTCGGCCCAGACCCTGGTGGGCCGGCTGCTGGAAGCCTCCGGACGGGGGTTCTGGTCAGCCAGGCCCGAGGTGCTGCGCCGGTTGCGGGAAGTGTTTGCCGGGCTGGAGGACGCCCTGGAAGGAGTCACCCCGTGAAGGATGCAGCCCCCAATCCGGTCCAGGTGGTGGTGTTCTACGTGGGCTCCAGCATACTGGCGCCGTTGCGCCGGGCCGAAAGCGAGATCCGGGAGCATGGACTGGAGCTGCGCCTGACCGCCCACAACGGCGGGGCCGCCTGGTCGGAGCCCGAATGGGAGGCGGCTCTGGGGGACCTCGCCGGGGCCGACCTGGTGCTGGTCATGCACCTGACCGATTCGGACAACAGCCGGCGCCTGCTGGAAGCCCTGGACCGCTTCCGCCATCGCCACCACGCCGTGATCGTGTTCAATTGCCTGGCCGACCTGATGGGCCGGACCCGCATGGGCAGGCTGGACCTGGGCCGCCTGATGGCCAGCCTCAAGCGCTCGGACCGCCGGGCCGCCCGTCCGGCTTCGGGACTGAGCCTGGCTCACCGGCTGGGAACCTGGATGTCGGAGCTGATGTCGCGGAGAGCTGCCTCGCGGTCGGGGAGCGACGCCCGCTCCGGTGGCGGACGCTTCCACGCCTACCACAAGCTGGCGGCACGGCTGCCCCGGATCCTGAAGTTCGTTCCCGGCGCCGGGAAACTGAGGGACATCAAGAACTACCTCATCCTCTACTGCCACTTTCTGCAACCCACTCCCAAGAACATTCGCTCCCTGCTGCTGCACGCCGTCAAGCACTACGTGCCGGGCCACGCCACCCTGGCGGCCCCCGATCCGCCCGAGGTGCGGCCCTCCACCGGGCTCTATCACCCGCTGGCTCCCGATCTGTTCGAGAGTTTCGGCGCCTACCGGGACTGGTACAAGGCGGCCACCGGGCGCAGCCTGGATCCCCGGGCCACCGTCGGACTGCTGCTGATGCGTCCCCAGATCGTAGGGGAGGCCCGGCGGCACTACGACGGACTCATTCGAGCCATCGAGTCGGAAGGGCTGTCGGTGGTGGCGGCCATCTCCACTTTCATGGACAACCGGGAAGCCTGCCGCGCCTACTTCCTGGAGGACGGTAAGTGCGACCCGAGGCCCGCCGCAAGCGGCGGTGAAGCACGGCCAAGCCCGCGGGTCAGCCAGATCGTTTCATTGACCGGGTTCAGCTTCGTGGGGGGACCGGTGATGAACGACACCGAGGCTTCGGTGGAGTTTCTCCAGGAAATCGGCATTCCCTTCCGCTCCCTGGTCTCGCTGGACCTGCAGACCATCGAGAACTGGGAGCAGAGCCGGGTGGGTCTCAATCCGGTGCAGACCGCCATGCGGGCTGGAACCGCCTGCAGACCGCTCCCCGCCACAGCCTCAAGCTGGCCCTGGTGATCTTCTGCTTTCCCCCCAACAAGGGGAACCTGGGCACCGCCGCCGACCTGGACGTCTTCGCCAGCCTGCAGGAGGTGTTGACCCGGCTCCGTGCCGAGGGATATGACATCCCGGGATTGCAGAGCCCGGAGGAACTTCGCCGCCAGGTCCTGGAAGGCAACTCGCAGGCATGGGGCACGGTGGCCAACGTGGCCTATCGGATGCCGGTGGAGGAGTATCGGAGCCTGTGTCCCCACGTGGCCGAGATCGAGCGGGAATGGGGTCCGGCCCCGGGTGTCCTCAACGCTTCCGGCAGGGACCTGATGATTTTGGGCGCCCGTCTCGGAAACGCTTTCATCGGCGTTCAACCCGGCTTCGGCTACGAGGGCGATCCCATGCGGATGCTGGCGGCACAGGGAGGCACCCCCCACCACGGCTTCATGGCCCTCTACAGCTACCTGCAGAAGGTCTATGGGGCCGACGCCGTCATCCACGTGGGCACCCACGGGGCGGCTGAATTCATGCCGGGCAAGCAGGTGGGGCTCTCCTCCGGCTGCTGGCCCGACCGCCTCCTGGGAGCCATGCCCCATCTCTACATTTACAGCGTCAACAATCCTTCCGAAGGCACCATCGCCAAGCGACGCACCAGCGCCGAGCTGGTCTCCTACCTCACGCCGCCCCTGGAAAACGCCGGTCTCTACAAGGGCCTGGTGAGCATGAAGGAGCTTCTCAACGCCTACCGAAGCACCTCCAGCGAATCCGAGAAGCGGCAACTCTTCGCCTCCATCGAGGAGCAGTCCCGGGCCCTGAATCTGTCCTGCAACATGAAGGGGCGGCAGCGGGTGATCGTGGCGTGGGGCGGTGTTTCTTTGGAGAAGCAGTGCCTATCCGAACGGGTGCTTCCTGTTCGCCGCATTCGCGGCTAGGTCGGCGCTGAACCCATACGACCCCGAGTTGCCACCTCCGCCGCAAGGAGAACGCCGATTTCGCTGCCAAACGCGACCTCTCCAGGATTCTCCGGGCTCGCCCCGCAGGCGACCCTGAGCCGCAGCTACGCAGCTCTATAAGGATGGCCCGTGGGTGGCGTCTTGCCGGGTAACCCACGTCAACCGCAGCATTCGCAGCTCTCCCCTAACCCACAACGCTGCAAGGGGGAACGTGCTTTTCTATTTGGAATAATGCCCCGGGCAAGAGCCCGGTGGCAGCGCTGGGGACGTCTCCTATTCAACGCCCCCTCCGGGGGGGAGTGATACTCGCGCGTCTTATGCAGGCCTCAAGAATCACTCCCCCCTTGAGGGGGAGTCGCAGAAGCCGAGCCGCAGGCGAAGGCTGATGCGGAGGGGGGCATACGCGACGCCGCAA
>JAPVWS010000083.1 GCA_027493295.1 Candidatus Versatilivorator vitaminiformans
GGCTCACCCCTCGGGCGGAGGGCGCCCGGCACGGGGTAGAGACGTCATCCTGAGGGAGTCGGGGCCGAAGAAAATCACGTATCGTACTGCCGAGAGTTTCGGGGCAGGTGAACCGGACACCCGGGCGAAGAGCATGAGCGACAGACTATTGTGGGGGACGATGGTGCTGGCGGCCGGAATCGCCGGCGGCAGTATTTGGGCTCAGGAGGGTGCGCCTCCTGCCGAACCCACCGAGGGTGCGTCCCAGGCCTCAGGTCGGTCAAGTGGCGCTTTCCCGTCCGAAGTGGATGGCCGGTCCGGCTCCTTGCCCTTTGAGGTGGGAGAACGCCTGGCCTATCGCGTTTCCTGGGCGGAGACCCTGGAGGCCGGCAGGGCCGAGTTGCGGGTGGCCTCCAGGGACTCCCAAGGCTCGGGGGCCTATCGGCTGGTGCTGGATGCCGGCAGCAATTCTGCCATGACCTCTGTCTATCGGCTGCAGTTTCAGTGCTCTTCCCTGTTCGACCCCCATCAGGGGCTCAGCCGGGAGTACCGCAGATCCTTCAAGGAGAACGACAGGACCGTGCGGGATAGAGTTGTCTTCAACCCCGCGGGCGGAACGGCCAGGTATGTCGATTCCAGCAAGCAGATCAACAAGCTCACGATCCAAATGGGCGCCCAGGATCCGGTCTCGGCCATCTACCTGCTGCGCACCTTGGGCCTGAAGCCGGGGTTGCGGGTCCTGTTCCCTATCGTGGAAGGTGGAGAGACCTACGAAGCCGATGTCAGGGTCGCCGGGAGTGAGCTGATTTCGACTGCGCTGGGAAGTTTTGCGGCCCACAGGGTGGAAGCGGCTCTGCGGCGTGGGGGAAGCTTGCTGCGGGACAAGAAGATGACCCTGTGGTTCACCAATGACCCGCGACGAATCCCGGTTCTGGCTTCGGTATCCCTTCCCTTCGGCTCTTTGCTGGTGGAATTGACCTCCGCGGACTGACGAGCCCCCGCCCTGCCGTGCGGATCATACGGGAGTGAAACCACGGAAGTTCATGACCTAGCTGGAGCAGGAACCATGTGCCGCTAAATCGGTCTGCTGCATTATTGAACATTGATGCACAGGATAGACAGGATTGACAGGGTGAGAGGCTGCGCACCGGAAGCGAACCCAAGCGTTGATCGGGTGAGCAGGTGAAGTAATCCAAGAGCTTGGGAGAGGGTTTTGGGGAATCGTTGTTCAAGAATAGGTGGTGGTCGAACTCAAGGGGGTGAACACTCTCGTCCCGGAGCACTCAGACCAGACCATCAGCCAATAATCCTGTGCATCCTGTGCGTCGATGTGAATCAAGAATTTGCCCATGCTTGACTTTGAACCGGTTTCCAGCCACCAGGCGCGGGCGTTTGTTTCAGGTATGCCGGGGCACCGGCCTCGCCGGGAGCCCGCTCTTCGTTCAGAGGCGTAATGAAGCTGATCGTTCAGATTCCCTGTTTCAACGAAGCGCACACCCTTCCGGAGGTGCTGGGCCGGCTCCCGAGAGACTTGGACGGCCTGGATGCGATAGAGACCCTGGTGGTGGATGACGGGTCCACCGACGGCACCGCCGAAGCGGCTCGCAGGCTCGGCGTGACTCATCTGGTCGAGCTGGGACGGAACAGGGGGTTGGGCATCGCCTTTCGCACGGGCCTGGATGCCTGCCTCAGGCTTGGGGCCGACATTATCGTCAATACCGACGGCGACAATCAGTATTCCGGCGAGGACGTGGAAGCCCTTATCGAACCGATCCTTCAGGATCGGGCCGACCTGGTGGTGGGTGCCCGGGACATTGAAGCCATTGCCTACTTTTCACCCGCCAAGAAATGGCTGCAGCGGCTGGGGAGCTGGCTGGTTCGCACGGTGGCCGGCTGTCCGGTGGAAGACACCACCAGCGGCTTCCGCGCCTACAATCGGGAAGCCGCCTTGCGGACCATTGTCCATACGCGGTTTTCCTACACCCTGGAAACGGTAATTCAGGCGGGCGCCGGTCACCTCCGGGTGACCAGCGTGCCCATCCGGGTCAATCCAAAGCTGCGGGAGTCGCGACTGGCCAGATCCACCTGGTACTACCTCAAGAAGTCGGCAGTGACCATCCTTCGCATCTACACCATGTACAATCCGCTTCGCGTTTTTCTCCTCCTGGGAGGGGTCGGCTGCCTGTTGGGGTTCCTGTTGGGTCTGCGCTACCTCTACTTCTTTTTTCTGGAGTCTGCCGGAGGCCATGTGCAGTCGCTGATTCTGGCGGCCATCCTGATGATCGTGGGATTTCAGGTCATTGTGGTTGGACTGGCGGCGGACCTGATCGCAGCCAATCGAAGGCTGAGCGAGGAGACTCTTTACCGGGTTCGCAAGCTGGAACTGAGCGAAAAAGGCGACGTGAACCATTCCGAGGCGGACTCGATGGAGGCCTCGGCACTCGAGATCCGCCAATAGTTGGTGTCCTGTCCCAGAAATAGGGTCACCATCTCCGATGGAGGTTCCACCGGGAAACAGTCGGGCGGAACGGCGCCGTCTTCGTCGTCGCTCCTGGAATCCGGCGCCTTTGTGCTCCGAAAGATGGCAACCCTATTTCCGAGACAGAACACCAGGCTTTCGGTGGTCGGTCCCACCCATCCCTTTCGGGGCGGCATCTCGCATTACACATCGCTGCTGGTCCGGGCGCTGCGGCGGCGATGCCGGGTCCAGTTTCTCTCCTACTCCCGCCAGTACCCCGCCTGGCTGTACCCCGGGGCCACTGACCGGGACCCCAGCTTGAAACCGGTCACCCTCGAGAAACCGGACGCAACCTTTGATGCCCTCAGTCCCCGGGCCTGGTGGCGCCTTCCCGGAAAGATTGCCCTCCACCACTCCGAGTTGGTCGTTCTACCCTGGACGGCGGCCTATTGGGTCCCTTTTTACCACGTCTTCCTGGAGGCGCTGGCCAGGAACTCCGGCCCACCGGCCCTCTTCATCTGTCACAACGTCATCGA
Organism: Candidatus Versatilivorator vitaminiformans; assembly: GCA_027493295.1. Lineage (GTDB taxonomy): Bacteria > Acidobacteriota > Terriglobia > Versatilivoradales > Versatilivoraceae > Versatilivorator > Versatilivorator vitaminiformans. Next base: position 2,974 of record JAPVWS010000083.1, read on the forward strand.
GCATGAGACCTCCGGGCTGAAGAACTGGCTCTCCAGCAGGGTCCTGCGACGGGGAGATTACTTTCTCACCCATTCCGATTGGGACCGGGCCAACCTGCTGAATTGGATTGGGAGAGATCGGACCCATCGAGTCACGGTGTCACCGCACCCCATATATGACCACTTCAATGCAGCCGAGATCGACCCGGCCACCGCTCGAGCCCGACTCGGCGTGCACTGCGAAAGAGTCCTGCTGTTCTTCGGCTTTATCCGGGAATACAAGGGCCTCCGATACCTGCTGCAGAGCCTCCCGTTGATCCTCGACCGCTTCCGGGTCCACCTGCTGGTGGCCGGAGAGAGTTGGGAAGATCTCCGGCCCTATCGGGAATTGATGGAAAAGCTGGACCTGGAAGAAAGGGTGACGTTGCATGCTCGCTACATTCCCGACGAAATGGTCGCCACTTACTTTGCAGCTGCCGACCTGGTCGTGGTTCCGTATACCAGCGCCACCCAGAGCGGTATCGTGCAGTTGGCCCATGGATTCAGGAAACCGGTAGTGGTGGGAAGGGTCGGCGGCATTCCCGAAGCGGTGGAGCAGGGACGCACCGGCTACCTGGTTCCGCCGCGCAATCCGGAGGCCATTGCGGAGGCTGTCATCCACTTCTTTTCAAGCGCAGGCGGCTCCACTATGGCCGGAAACATTGAAGCCAGGCTGCGGGAGCACTCCTGGGAGCGCCTGGCGGAAGCGGTGGAGGCGGTTGGGAAATCGGCCGCGCCTGCCAGGGAACAAGCATGAGCCCTTCCCGCACTTTCCTGGGGCGATTCCCCCCCTGGGTGGAAGACTACCTGGCCTCTCGAGAGGCCAAGGCCCAAAAGATTCTGCGGGTGTTGCAGCAACAGATCGCTCTCGACCAGAAACTCTCGCTATTGGACGTAGGTTGTAGTCAGGGTCAAATCACTCAGACGCTGGCCGAGCACTTCGGTCTGGTGGTAGGCGTCGACTACGCGGAGGAAGAGGGTCGCCGCAAAGGGTTTCACTTCATTCGGGCGGACGGCTGTCGCCTTCCCCTGCGCTCAGACACGTTCGACGTCCTGCTGCTCAACCACGTAGTGGAGCACGTTCGCTTGCCGCAGCAACTGATTGACGAGGCCTGGCGGGTGCTTCGTCCGGGGGGTCTGTGCTATCTTGCCACCCCCAATCGGTACGGCTTGATGGAGCAGCACTATCGCTTGCCCCTCTTGTCCTGGTTTCCGAGGTGGCTGGCCGACCGCTATGTCCGCTGGACCGGGCGGGGCCAGGCCTATCTCGACTATCCTCTCAGCTACCGGCAGCTGAACCGGCTGGCCCGCCGGTTTCGGGTCCGGAACCAGACCGCCGCGGTCCTGGCCGATGCGGAATTCTTCTTCCGGGACGATCCCGGTTTGAGGGGGCCGGCACGCTGGTTGCGGTGGTTTCCCCGCTGGTCCTTCGTCTTGCTGATGCCCTGGCTTCCCGTCTATATCGTGACCCTGAGGAAGGACGAAAACTGCCTGGAGGGTCGGACCGGAGACCAGTCTTGAGCACAGAGTTCAACCCCACCCTGGCCTATCTCTACCGCCGCTGGCTGATGCGCCGACTCCTGCAGCCGGTGGAATCGGGGCGTTTCCTGGAGATTGGAGTCGGCAGCGGGAACATTTATGAAGATCTGGTGGGCTGGGGGTGCCGGGGACTCTGTCTGGATCTGAATCCGGCACTCATTCAAGAGCACCGCTGGCGATCCATCCATCCGGCCGGCGTGGTGGAGTTTCGCACCCAGGATTTCCTTGAGGTGGAAGGACCCTTCGACCTGGTACTGGCCTTCGAAGTCCTGGAGCACTACCTGGATGACCGGCAATGCCTGGCACGCTGGAGGGATCTGCTGGCCCCCGAGGGCACCCTGTTGTTTTCCGTGCCGGCTCACCAGCGTCGTTGGACCTCCAACGACACTCGCGCCGGTCACGCCCGGCGATACGAGAAGGCGGAGTTGATCCGGAAGCTTGCCCAGTCCGGCTTGGCGGCGGAGACAGTTTGCTGTTATGGCTTCCCGGTGTTGAACTGGACCTACCCGCTCTCCTCGCTTCTGTTCCCTGAACGGGGTGAGGCTCCCGGCGCGAATGGATCCGACGAAGCCCTGTCCCCAACCGCCACCGGTTCAATGAAAGATCTCGGGCGAACCGCCGAGAGCGGCGGCCGGCGTTTTGCCCGGCTGGCGAAGTGGTTGCTCAAGGAGCGGTTG
>JAPVWS010000084.1 GCA_027493295.1 Candidatus Versatilivorator vitaminiformans
CCGCCATAGTCAACGACATGCTTGACGCATCCATCCAATCACTTTCCACTCTCCACTCTCCACTCTCCACTCTCCTGCGGTTCCGCATCGTTTTCCCGGCGCTGTGTCTTCTTGGCTTTTCTGGCGATGCCGTTCCGGCGGACCCAGACGTGCCTTTCAGTGACGGGACTCGGGCGATGGGCATCGACTTTCGGCACCAGAACGGCGCCTCGGCGCAGAAGCACCTGGTCGAGACCATGGGATCGGGTTGCGCTCTGCTGGACTACGACGGCGACGGCAGGCTGGACGTGCTGCTGATCAACGGCGGCCGCACTCCGGATTCGCCGCGGTTCGAACCCGGACCCCACGCGCTCTATCGCAACCTGGGCGGCGGGCGCCTGGAGGAGGTAACCCCTGAAGCCGGCCTGGAGGCGCCTTCCGATTACGGCATGGGAGTTGCCGTGGGAGACTACGACAATGACGGGGACCCCGATCTCTACCTCACCAATTTCGGCCCCAACCGGCTCTTCCGCAACAACGGCGACGGCACCTTCAGCGACGTCACCCGCGGGGCGGGGGTTGCCGGCGCCGAATGGAGCACCAGCGCCGCATTCTTCGACTATGACAGAGACGGAGCCCCCGACCTCTACGTGGTGAACTATCTGGATGCGACCTTCGAGCGCAATCCACCCTGCGAGATGAAGGGGATTCGTGCCTATTGCCATCCGCGCCATTACGCGGGCGTGGCTGACCGCCTCTACCGGAACCTGGGCGGCGGCCGGTTCCGCGACGTCAGCCGGTCCAGCGGCATTCTGAATCCCGAGGGCAAGGGCCTGGGAGTGGTGGCAGCCGATTTCGACCAGGACGGCTGGGTTGACCTCTACGTGGCCAATGACTCCGTGCGCAATCTTCTGCTGAAGAACAGCGGGGACGGGACCTTTACCGACGTCACGCTTCTTTCGGGGACCGGCTACAACAGCCAGGCCCAGGCCGAAGCCGGGATGGGCGTGGATGCGGCCGACTACGACGGGGACCGCCTCCTCGACATCTTCGTGACCAACTACGACCTGGAGACCAACGCCCTCTACCGCTACCAGGGAAACTGGATGTTCGGGGACGAGCGCTGGAGGTCCGGCCTGGCGCGGAAAGATCGTTTTCTGCTGGGATTCGGCGCCGGCTTTCTGGATTTCGACAACGATGGAGACCAGGACCTGCTGGTGGTCAACGGACACGTGGTGGACAACATCGAACGAATCCAGCCCGACCTCTCCCATCCCCAGCCGGATCAGTTGTTCGAAAACCGGGGCGGACGATTCCTGGAGCACGAGCCCTTTTACCGCTGGTCTGCCGGGCAACCGCGGGTAGGTCGGGGCGCGGCCCTGGGAGATATCGACAATGACGGGGACATAGACGCCCTCATCAGCAACTGCGGAGCAGAGCCGGCCCTGCTCATCAACCGGGTCGGCGCCCGCAACAACTGGATACAGCTCCGCTTGACCGGGGGGACCGACAGCAGCCGAGACGCCGTCGGGACCCGCTTGACCCTCGCCACGGCCGACGGGCGGCAGACCGACCAGATTACGGGCGGGGGAAGCTATCTGTCGGCCGGAGATCCGCGCGTCCATTTCGGATTGGGGGAGGTGGCCAGGGTGGAGGAGATCCGGATCCGCTGGCCCAGCGGAAACGAGGAAGTCCTCAGGGACATACCCGCCAATCGAATCCTGCAGGTGACCGAGGGTCGCCCCTCCCGGTACTCGACCGCCCCCGGGACCCGCCCGGAAGCGGAGTAGCCCGCCATGTCCGAGAGATTCCCGATCGCCGCCCTGCTGAGCTGCCTGGTGGCCATCTCGTGCTTTCAAGGCAATCTGGCGGCTGAGGCCGGGCCCGGCACCCGGCGCATGGCTTCCCGGCTGGCCCAACTGGCCCGCAACGCCGACTTCTTTCCCGATCACCCCATGAACACCCTGGCGGTGGCGCAACTGCGCCGGCGCCTGCAGGCCGTCGACGATCCCCGCCGGCAAATGGGCCTGCGGCTTCAGTTGGCGCTGAGGCTTGTGAGGAACGGGCAGAGCCAGGCTGCCATCCAGGAGTTGACGGATCTGCAGGCCTGGGTCGGGAGGCAGCCGTGGCAACTGTCGCAGGAAACCGTCACCGTGATCCGGGACTTGCTGGCGGTCTCCTGGCTGCGGCTGGGCGAGCAGGAGAACTGCATCGCCGCCCACGGAGAGCATTCCTGTTTTCTTCCCGTGCGGGAATCCGGCCGGCATCGGCTGCAGCGGGGCTCCCGGGGCGCCATCCCTGTCCTGCTCCAGCTCTTGTCGGAGGAGCCCGGCCATCTGGGGTTTCGCTGGCTGCTCAACCTGGCCCGCATGACCCTGGGGGAACACCCCGCCAAGGTCGCCCCGCAATGGGTCATCCCGGCGGACATCCTGGCCTCCGACTACGATATCGGGCATTTCCGGGAGGTGGCGCCCCGGCTGGGCGTGGATGTCACGGCGCTGTCCGGGGGCAGCATCCTGGAAGACTTCGACCGGGACGGCTCCCTGGACATCATGGCTTCCTCCTGGGGGATGCGGGACCCATTGCGCTACTTTCGCAACAACGGCGACGGCACCTTCAGCGACCGCACGCGGGCCGCCGGCCTGGAAGGGCAGGTCGGCGGCCTCAACATCTCCCAGGCCGACTACGACAACGACGGCTATCCGGACGTGCTGGTGCTGCGGGGGGCCTGGCTGCAGGGCCTGGGGGACCATCCCAACTCCCTGCTGCGCAATAACGGCGACGGCACCTTCGAGGATGTCACCGAGGCGGCAGGCCTGCTCAGCTACCACCCCACACAGGCAGCCGCCTGGGCCGACTATGACAACGACGGCCGGCTGGACCTGTTCATCGGCAACGAATCCACCGGCAGCCACATTCATCCCTGCGAGCTCTATCGCAACAACGGGGACGGAACCTTCACCAACCTGGCCCCATCCCTGGGACTGGCCCGGGCCGGCTATGTCAAGGGGGCGGCCTGGGGGGATTACGACAACGACGGAGATCCGGATCTCTACCTGTCGCGCATGGACGCCGGCAACCTGCTCTATCGCAATGACGGCCCCGGGTCCTCCACCGGGGAGGGCGCCGAAGGAGAGCCGCCCTGGAGATTCGTGGAAGTGAGCCGGCAGGCCGGGGTCGGGGAACCCCTCAAGAGCTTCGCCACCTGGTTCTGGGACTACGACAACGACGGGTGGCAGGACCTGTTCGTGGCCGGCTATTCGCTCAAGCCCGATTTCTCGGGCTCGCTGGAGGAGGCGGTCAAGGCCTTCCTGGGACTGCCCCACCAGGGCGAGTTCTCACGCCTCTTCCGCAACAACGGGGACGGGACTTTCCGGGATGTCTCCCGGGAAGCGGGACTTGAGCAGGCGCTGCTGACCATGGGAGCCAATTTCGGGGACCTGGACAACGACGGGTTCCCGGACTGCTACCTGGGCACGGGGGAGCCCGACCTACGGACGCTCATTCCCAATCAGATGTTTCGCAACCACCAGGGAAAAGTGTTCCAGAACGTCACCACCTCGGGGGGATTCGGCCACCTCCAGAAGGGCCATGGTGTCTCCTTCGGGGATATCGACAACGATGGCGACCAGGACATCTACACGGTGATGGGGGGGTGGTATTCGGGGGATGTCTACCAGAACCTGCTCTTCCTCAATCCGGGGCACGGCAACCGCTGGATCACTCTTCTCCTGGAAGGAGTCAAGACCAACCGCATGGCGCTGGGTGCGCGCATCCAGGTGACGGTCGAGACCGAGGACGGAGACAGGGAGATCCACGCCACCGTTTCCAGCGGGGGAAGCTTCGGGGCCTCCAGCCTGCAGCAGGAAATCGGATTGGGCCGGGCGACCGGGATCAAGGCAGTGGATGTCTACTGGCCCGCAACCGGCAAGACCCAGACCGTGTCCAACCTCTCACTGGACGGGTTCTACCGGATTCGCGAGGGGAAGGCCCGCGCCATTCCTCTGAAGCGGCGCTCCTTCGACCTGGCCCCGCCGGCCCGATGAGGCCGCGCGTGAGCAAGCGAGCCTAAATCAGCCGATCGAAATTGAAGCTCAAGGGGTGGTGAAAGAGGAGTGGTAGGCCTGGAGACTACTGCAAATCTTCTGTAGCTCGTTGATTTATATAAATCAACGAGCTGTGAGCGGATTGGGTTGCCCCTATAGTTGCCCCTGGATCATTGGCAGTAACTGCGACCCTCCCAATGGCCTCATGGTTCCCGGGGCCTCATATTCCGCTCGAAGCTCACGCCTGCGAAATTGCCAGCAACGCGCTCCGAGTTCCTGGCCCGCCGCACCTTGCAGTTGGCCTCTTTGATTCTTCCCAACACCCACGCTCTACCGGGCCAATCGTGCCTCGCGCTCGATGTCTTTGTACTTGTCTCCGTATGCGTAGACTGCGTATCCGTTTCGCACGAGCCACCCCAACGTCTTTACCCTCGCACGTTACGCTCCCCACAACGCGACCGTACTTGTCGTATCCCCGAACTGCGATTTGAACGTGCTTGCCACCGATAGCATTGATCAGCGCGCTATTTACGCGCTTCCCTTGATTGAACCAGTAGCCGTATTGGTGTTTCGCCACTTGGCCCCACTCGGGTGCATCTATCCCAGTTAGGCGTATCGTATACCCAGAAATCCTTATCCCATCGCCGTCGGTCGCATTTGCCTTACCGGTGATGGTTTCCCCGGAATAGACCGGCCAAGAGATTCGATTTCGGGGACGCCTCCTCCCTGGCCGCCGAGGCACACGGAACAGTCCCCTGAAGGGATTGAAAAATGGAAGCCGAAAGGGACGGAGCAATCCCCTGAAGAGATCGAAGGAAAAGAAAGCAGCAAGCAAAGCAAGCAAGAGGATGAGGACTTCCATTATTACCCCAAAATCCCTGAGCTTTGCCGGTCAGGCTGCATTTTCCTAGCCTCCAACGTACCGTGGCACCCCCAATTCGCTTCTTGGGCAAATTTCGGCCCTTTCCGCACGACAAAAAGGCTCATATTTGCCCTATGCTGGACATTCTCGGGGTGCGGCGACCCGTAGCACCCGGGAAAACCCTGGCCCAGGGCCGCTATGTGATAAGATAGGTCTATGCATACGGACACTATCGCCATCATCGTCTCGATCCTGGGGGTTGGATTGGCCCTCTGGCGGTCCATCGCCGCCATGGAAGGACGCGTGAACTCCCGGATAGACGCCATGAGTAACAACCTCAACACCCGCATCGACAACCTCTATCAGGCCCTCTTCATCCACAAAGATCCCGCCGCGTGAGGTCCGCTCCGTAGCTGGACTTTTGGAGACAACTTTGGATATCGGTCACAAAGACCAGTTGCAAAGAATAGACCGATTACTGACAATCCTCGAATTAGACGATCCATACGACTGGGTTCGTGGCTTAGACTCTATCGACATAATCGTTTTTGCATGCCAGTCGATGTGGCACTTGAAAGATTGGATCCTAAACGATGCTCAATTCCGTGCAAGAGATAGGGAGGAACTGAAAAGGGACATTCACGCATCGCGCTGTTTGCTCATCTGTGCGGATCTTGCAAACGGATCAAAGCATCTGTCTCTGAATAACCCCAAAACCGATGCCAGACTGTGGGAACGTTCTGGGTTCCACTTCGATGCCTCGAAGGGAATCTGCCGTGACATCTACTATGTAGTGTGCGACGATCGATCGGATGAGTACGATGGCATGGAAATACGGGACCTTCTTCGGCGTTGCAGGAATGAATGGCAGAGCATCATCAATCGTCATTACCATTCCCGGATTGATGACGACTGGGCAGCATTTTTGAATAACCTACCCACCAATTAGTGTGACCCCCGTCCCATCAAACCAAAGACGTGGGCACCACTCCCACCAGCGTGACTCCGCGCTGACTCGGCTCCTCGAGACTTCTGAAATAGACGCCGAAAAGACACTTTATCAGTGTCTTTCAATAAGCCACGCCCAAGCTGGGTGCCGCGCTAGGTCATCAGCCATACCTACCTGTGCCTCGGTTACCCGTCCATGAGTTGCTGCCTGGAGCAGACCAGCAACCTCCACCTCCAAATGTGCAGGTGCATCTCCCTCACCAAGTGTGACCGTCATGGCCACTAGTGGCGGCCCCTCCGCCCATGGAAGCAGCTCTCCTTCCATCCGTCCCTGATCCACAGTGATCCGGCTCCACCAGCCCGCGCCAACGTGCACGCGCTGGCCGGACTTGATTGCCTCCTGCACCAGAGGCCGCAACTGCGCCAGGAGATCCGGCTCCACTTCCGACAGTGGCGAAAGCCGGTGCTCGCCGGTGTCCATTGTCCGCTGAATCAACAGCCTCATAGCTGCCTCAAGGGGAAATCAGCGCCCAGCAGCACCCTACCTGCAAGGCTTGCCGCGCCATTCTAGTGGAAGACCAGTTTCCGCATCACAAAGACCTTCCAGCTTGGGCGGGTTATCGGGGTCGGCGCAGGCTTGATCAAGTTGCTCTTGCGTGAGTCCTTTGGACTTGCACAGGATCGCTGATGTCAGGTTTGCCATCGCTAGCTCTGTCTTGGTCAGGTTTGTATAGCTCAGGTCTGCTTCGGTCAGGTTTGTCTTGAACAGAACTGCATTGGTCAGGTTCGTGACGGATAGGTTTGCTTTGGTCAGGTCTGTGTTGTCTAGCTCTGCATCGATTAGGTTTGCGCCCATCAAGGTTGCGCCGTTCATGTTTGCGCCGGCTAGGTTTAAGCGGAAATGCTTTTTCTTCTCAAGCGCAATGCCCAAGCCGGAGTAGTTGCTGTAGCTCCTGATTGCCGTTAGAGCGGCCTGAACATCCTCTCGGACTGTCCTGATAATGGGCTGGCTGGCGGTGACCAACCTTTTGGAGAGGCCATTTACCTCTTCGGTTGGATTTCGAACGAACGAACTGAGCAGACGCATTATTTGGACGTGGTACTCCTCCGGCTCGTCCTCAGCCAGACGTTGCAGTGCGTAGATACCACCCAAGCGCACGGCTAGAACCTCACTGCCGAGCATCTCTGCCCCTTTTTGGTAACGCTCGTTCAGTAGGCCTCTCTGTGATGTCTTGGCCTGGTCCTGGGAAGCCTTTGCCTGACGATCAGCCACAACTCCGCGCCAGATGCCGAAACCTATAGCAAGGAGGCCGCCAACCACGAGACCGAGATTGCGGAGAGTCGTAGACCCGGACTCTCTACAGTTCGAGCCCATCACCAGCCACTCCCGGCAAGCCCAATCCCACCAGTAGCACCACGCGAGCCATGAGAGCCCTCCCACTATGAAGAGAACGGCGACGACGATAATCTCGACACCGATCCCTCTCCAGAAAGAACGTAGCCAACTCGGCAGTATCATTGACATCCTTCCATGCTCAAGGCTTTCCGACAGCCAGGGGAACCTGCAGCCTCTGAGAAAACCTAGCGACTCGGACCGTAGGCACGGCCTCGCTCCGGCAGCCGGATCGGTGTCCGCAACTCCAGCTGCGACTGAACTCGCCGCTTCAGGGCTTTCCGCTCTGCCTCTGGAAGCTCCTGGATGCGCCGCTCGATGACGTACAGGACCTGGCCGCACACGCCAACCCAAGAACTACCCAGATCTGAGTCTGGCGGCGAAGACGCGGGACGCGGAATATCGTGTATAGGATTTCCCTATGAGCCGCCACTCCAGCACGGGTCGCAACTCAAGATTGATCAAACGGCCTGCGATTCACTGTTTAGACTCAACAACTCCTGCACAACATCGTCGTCAGAGATGTCTGCCGACCAACCGTATGCAGCAGCCACGGCCGCATCAAGAGCTGCATGGGCGTCCGCGAGCCATTGCGGTCGGGCATTGTAGAGGTTCGTCAGCGTGCGCTTTTTGAGCAACTTCGCTGCATCCTCGTTGCGGGGAACCGGCCGCTTCGGAAAGCCAGGTATTGGTTCATCTACCCACTCGACCCACTCGGGCGGGTTCAGCCAGCGATCACGCAACTCAACGAGTCGTCGGGCTTCCAGGGCTATGGCTTTCGACCGCGGGTCGGCAGCGTAGTCACTCGCCGGGGTGTTCGGCGTCAGGCTAGGCGGGAACGGGAAGGTTTCGAATGTTGTACTCGGGGTGTAGCGAGGATCGTTGCCCTTGCCTTGCCACGTCCCGAGCCGGAGCGACCAGACCTCGTGGAACCGACTGTGCAGGATGCCGAAGGTGGTGTCGTCGTCGCGGGCGATCACGATCAGTTGCTGATCCGGACAGATACGCACGTCGCACCATACGAACAGACGGTGCTTGGCGACACGCGCCGTTGCCGCGTAGCGAGTCAAACCGCGGAGTGCCCGCCACATGCTTTGTGGCGGATCCATGTGCCGGTACCAGAACCGGCGGCGTTGTTCGCGTGGGTTCTGCTGACGCATCGGATAGACGTGCTCCTGGGTCCATCGGAACGGTGCCTCGTAGAGCGCGGCCTCGCGATCGGATATGGTCCATCCGAAGTCGACGATCCACTTACCTGCAGATCGCTTGGTTAGATCCCTGCCATTCATCCACGGTTTCAGGACATCGGCATTGGTCCGGCCGTTCGGGTTGGCCGGCAGGCGCAGCCACTCGCGCGCCAAGTCACCCGGGACATCGAACGGCCCGCCTTTCGCGTGGCCCATGAACGCAACGTTGGTGTTCTCCGATAGCCGATGGGCTTGCGTCAGATCGACGCTGCGACTATCGCGCCCGCCGGTGAGATCGGCATAGATCTTCTGGACCTGTTCACCGTCGAGTCTCGCGTTTGGCACGCAGCCGTCGTTCACGTGCGAGAAACAAACCAAGGAAACTCGTACGGCTGCGCCGTCGCTCACCCAGGGCTCGTCACTCCACGCCTCGAAGATCCGAAGCGCGTCGGTGGCAGCTTGAATAGAGTGGCGGCTGGCTCCGCCACGGATCGAGTTGGTGCCGACGAGCCCAGCCCGCAATGCTTTCCCGGCGCGAATCTGCTCACCAGATTTTGCGAACCAATAGCAGACTAAATCGGCACCACCCCGAACACGCCCATCGTAGACTTTGCGGAGTCGCGACATGTAGTCTTCGTTGAGTGTCCAGATCTGGAGCCGCGCACCCAGGAATGGCGGGTTGCCGATCACGACATCCGCTTCTGGCCATTCCGGTTCGGTGCCGTCCGGAGTCAGGATCGCGTCGCGGCACTCGATGGTGTCGAGCGGTTTCAGGATCGGGTTGCGGTTCCCCGAGAACCCGTTGCGGCGCATCCACTGGATCTCTCCGATCCAAACCGAGACGCGGGCCAACTCGGCCGCATAGGGGTTGATCTCGATGCCTTTGACGTTGGCCGGCCCGGTCTCCGGGAATGCACGCTGGAAGCCCAGCATCTCTGCCTCGACCTGCACGCGGTGCTCCAGATCCTTGAGAGCCTGCAAGGCGAGATAAAGGAAGTTGCCCGATCCGCACGCCGGATCGAGCACCGTGAACGCACGCAGCCTGTCGAGGAATGCCCGGTACCGCCGCTCTATCTTGTTCCGACGCTTCGTCCGGGTGGCTGGCGACCTAGCGGCTTTCGCAGTTTCAACCTCCGCCTCGATCCCGGCTTTCTCCTGCTTCCACTCGGCCAGCCAAGGGCAGATCACCACGGACTCGACGATCAGCATGATCTTGTCGCGGTCGGTGTAGTGAGCTCCAAGCTGGGCGCGCTTGCTAGGATCCAGCCCGCGCTCGAACAACGTGCCGAGAATCGACGGGTCGATCTCAGACCAGTCGAGGTTCGACGCCGACAGTACCGTCTCGATGTCGGACTTCTCCAACGGCAGTGCCGTGTCGTCATCAAACAGCCCACCGTTGAACCAGTCGACTGTCTCGAAACCGATGCGCCCACCAGAAGCCATCACCCGGAACAGATCGCCGGCAAGGTCCGCGAACTGCGCGGGATTACGTCTCGCCTGCTCCAGCATCCGTGTGAACATGTGGCCGGGAAGCAGTCCCACATCGTCGGCGAACATGCAGAAGACGAGCCGGTTGATGAAGCGCGCAACCAAGTGCGGGTCGTGTCCGCGCTCACGCAGGGCCTGCGCGACGGTCGCGAAGGACTTCGCCGCCTGCTCGGTGAGAGACTGCCGGGTTTCGCCCGGCCGCAGCCTATCAGGGTCCGAAAACGCCCACTTGAGTCGATCGCGTGTCGCGCCGTCCGTCAGGTCGTCCAGCTCGAATTCATAGGTCTTGCTGACGCTGTTCGTCCAGTTGGTGCGGATGCGGAGCTGCTGCATGTCGGAGACAATCAGCAGCGGCGGATTTTCCAGCGCCAGCGCGTAGAGTCGGAGCTGACCGAACGCGGCGTTGAGGTCGGCCCGTTTGCGCTTGTACTCCCAGGCAAAGTGGTGACGCTTCCACACGTCGGCCCAGCCATCGCCACCCGTGTCCTTCCGGGCACCGCGCTCGAAGCAGTACACCTCGCCGGACGGATCGGCCTCGGCCGGCGTCGGCTCGCCGAGGAGCCGGCACAGGTCGATGAAGTGCTCCTGCGCTGCTGACCGCTCCTTCAGTTTGGAAGCACGCCATTTCTTGATGAACTCATGCGGAGTCATGACCTAGGTCTTGCAGACATCGTTGTTTCACAAACTCCCGTTGTAGCTCAGTGACTAGCGCAGGAACTCTGCGCTTCCTGTGACCACCCGCACTTTCATTCAGAGGGGTGAGCCCCCTCCTCTTCTCCTCTCGAATAGTATCTCAAATCACTACCTGCAGGAATGTCACACTGAAATGAACCCCGAAGCCGGTCCAACATAAGGTTCTCCTCCAAAGAATCACCTCCTGGGAGCTGAGAGCGAAAACGGAGGTCAAATGCAATACCATCGTCGGCGTCTTGAACCTAATGAGAGGAAGGGCAGCTGGTTCTGCTCAGGAAGGGCGAACCGAACGTGCAGTGGAGCATTGCTGACGACGGAAATTATGAGCGAATCAAAAGCGAAGAAAAACCTTCAAAAACCGGTTCCCATTTACAAAACCGGTTCCCAAAATGAAATAGAAACGGGAACCGGTTTTTTTCAATAAATACAATAGCTTAGCCTGTGGAAAAAACCGGTTCCCATTTTTCCTCACTTATACGTGCGCGCGGGAACCGGTTTAGTTTTCCACAGGTGCCCGGAAAGAGCCGAAAGCCCCGCCGGAGCCAACAATCATGCTCAATCAAAAGACCGATTCCGGGGACGGAATCGATACGGGAGTGCACCCCTCTGCAATAACCTGACACATGGCGGGATGTTCAGACTGTGCGGCTCGTCTGCCGAAGACCTGAGCCGCCCGAGTGTTTGAGAGGGTAGAACATGTCGTCGCCTGTGCAATGTTGCGTGACGGAACCTGTTTCGACCCGCACCGCGTTCGGGTTGTCGCTGCCTGAGTCGGCCTCTCGTGCGCGTAAGTCGCACCGCCTGTGGTCGATGCGGTCTCCCCGCTTACCTTTCCGTTCGATGGCCTTCCCGCCAGGGATCACTGTGGAGGGAGCGACCCCCGCCAGGGAGGGGAGATGGTGAATTTTGCCGTGCACCACCTCCCCCTGCCCGGTGGCGCACCAGCGCCAAAAATCAGGGGGTCGCTCCCTCCACTTTCTCCCCTCCCGTGCGGCGCCGCCGACGCGCCGTGCGAGGCGGGCACACGCAGGCCCGCACACTACTGCGCTTTGCCGTAGAGGACACGGGCAATCCGTGCCGACCCGCCTCCAATGCGGACTTCCGGGCACAGCTTTGACCACAACGGCGAGGGCT
>JAPVWS010000085.1 GCA_027493295.1 Candidatus Versatilivorator vitaminiformans
CCCCTTGAGGGGGAGTCGGCGAGGCAAACGCGGCGTCCCTTCGACCGGGCCGCAGCCTGCAGCCGAGCCGGAGGGGGGCCAACGCGGCGCCCCGAAAGCTCTGCCCGCAGTCGAGCCGGTGGGGGGGCTGTTTCACAGTGTAAGATCCGCCCGGCAGGGCGGGGGAACTGCCAATCACTGGCCACTGACAACTAATCAGGGCTTGGGCAGCACGAATCCTCCATCCACCCGGAGGCAGCTTCCGGTCATATAGGAGGAATCCGCTTCCGAAACCATGAACAGGACAGCCTTGGCCATCTCCTCGGAGGTGCCCAGACGACCCATCAGCAGCTTGCTGCCCCGTTCCTTGATCTGCTGGTCCGAGGCGTAGGCGCGCTCTCCGGGAGTATCGATCCAGCCCGGCTCCAAAATGTTAACCCGGATCCTGTGTTGGGCCAGCTCCGCCGCCCAGGTCGCCGCCATGTGGTTGATGGCGGCTTTGGCGCCGTTGTAGGCGGTGGAAAGAGCGTAGGGTCGATAGGCGTGCACCGAGCTCACGATGGCGATGCTGCCGCCGTCTCCCTGCTTCACCATCTGGCGGGCGGCCAGTTGGCAGCAGTGGAAGACGCCCCACAGCGTCACTCCCCAGGTCTTCTCCACCTCCTCGACCTCCATTTCGAGAAAGGGCTTGCGGATGCTGTAGGCCGCGTTGGCGACCATGATATCCAGCCGCCCCAGCCTTTCCACCGTCTCCCGAACCATGGCTTCATCCTGGGCCCGGTCGGCCACGCTTCCCTGAAACAGGAAAGAGCGGCGCCCAAGCCCCTGGATTTCCCGGACCACTTCTTGCCCTTCCTCCGGATGGCTGTAGGCGTTCACGGCGACGTCGGCGCCGTTGCTGGCCAGCTCGATGGCGGTGGCGCGGCCGATACCGCGGGACGAACCGGTGACGATGGCGACTTTGTTCTTGAGTTTCATTGGCGCTCGACCTCGTTTGGCAATTTCTTCCACCCCTTGAAGGGTCCCAATTCTGACACAAGCCCGGTCACCCGCCAACGGCATTCGAGCACGCCGCGGGTCTCAGGGCACGGAGACCTCTGAGCTTCCCGATTCCTTGAGGGCCAGGTAGGTGGAGCTGAGGAAGATCAGGGTTCCTCCCACCCATACCCAGCGGTCGGGCACCTCTCCGAAGACCAGGAAACCCAGCAATGCGGCCCAGACGAGCTGCAGGAAGTCGAAGGGAAGCACCGACGAGGCCTCGGCCATCTTGAAGGCCTGGGCCAGGCAGATCTGTCCCGCGGATCCCAGCAGACCCACCAGAAGCATCCAGAAAAGCTGCTCCCCGCCAGGCCACTGCCACACCGGGAGGGCCGCCAGCAGGGAAAAGGGGGTGGTGAAAATCACCATGTAGGTGGCGATGGTCAGGCTGGAATCGGTGCGGGACAGCGCCTTGATGAATATCAGCGAGACCGCCCACATCATGGCTGAAAACAGGATGAGTGGCGGTCCCCAACCGATGGCCTCATTCCCCGGTCGCAGGATGATGGCGGCGCCGGCCATTCCGATGGCGATCACGGCCAAGCGGCGCAGCCGGAAAGGCTCCTTCAGCACCAGGATGGCCAGCAGGGATGCGAAAAGAGGCGAAGTGAAATTGAGGGCCGCGATGGAGGCGATCGGGGTGATGAACACGGCCGAGTAGAAGGCCAGCATGGCCAGCAGGTTGAAGACGCCTCTGCCGAGGTGAAGCCGGAGCCGGCTGGTCTTCAGGAACCCCGGGCCACTGCCGGACTGCCAGGCGACCAGCGCCGCCAGTCCGAAAAAGTTGCGGAAGAAAGCCAGTTGGAAGGGATGCAGCTCGCCGGGGACCATGCGAACACAGATCACCATGCAGGTCACCACCAGCGTGGCCAGCGCCATCATCAGGGCGCCGGAAATCCTGTGGGTGGAAGGGTCGTCCCGCATTTCGTGCCGTATGGTTGAATCCATCATCCGAACAATGCCGGAACAAAACTGCCCCACGCTGCAGCCGCAGGCCGAGTGGCGAATCGGCCCCGACACGTCTAAAATGGTTTTCGCCGGAACTGGTCAGGATCGCCGGACGGTTCGGCCTGGAATCGCCGGCGATGGTCTTTACCGGGGAACGGGATTCCCATGAAGTGGTCCTGGAAAATCGGCGAATACGCGGGCATCGGGGTCTACATCCATGCGACCTTTCTGCTGATCATCGGTTATTTCGCCATTGTCCACTGGAAGGCGGGAGGTCCCGGCGCGGCTCTGTCGGGGGTCGTCTTCATCCTTGCCCTGTTTGTCTGCATCGTGCTTCACGAGTTCGGTCACGCCCTGACCGCCCGCAGGTACGGGATCGCCACCCGGGATATCACGCTCCTGCCCATCGGGGGCGTGGCCCGTCTGGAGCGGATGCCGGAGGACCCCTGGCAGGAACTTTGGGTAGCGCTGGCCGGCCCGGCCGTCAACATCGTCATTTCGTTGACGCTGGCCGCGGTGCTGATGGTAACCAATCAGTGGGGGGCTCTGGATCGTGTCGCCTTGGATCAGCTCACTTTCGGGTCGTTCCTGCCGATTCTGATGGCGGTCAACCTGATTCTGGCCGGTTTCAACATGTTGCCGGCCTTCCCCATGGACGGCGGCAGGGTTTTGCGGGCCCTGCTTGCCATGAGAATGGACTACCTGCGGGCCACCCAGATCGCCTCCGGCCTCGGTCAGGGCATGGCCTTTCTGTTTGGATTCATCGGACTCTATTCCTGGAATCCTTTCCTGTTGTTTGTGGCACTGTTCGTCTGGATGGGAGCCCAGCAGGAAGCCTCCCTGGTGGGGATGAGGTCGGCCCTGGGTGGGATCCCGGTCAGCCATTCCATGGTCACCAAGTTTCGCACGCTTTCTCCCTACGACTCCCTGGGCCAGGCGGTGGACGAGATTCTGGCCGGCTCTCAACAGGACTTTCCGGTGGTTGAGAGCGACCGGGTGGTGGGAGTCCTGACACGATCCGACCTGCTGGTCGCCTTGGCCAAGCAGGGCTTGAGCACCCCGGTGTCCTCGGTGATGCGGCGGGATTTTCAAATGGTGGAGGCCACCGAAATGCTGGAGCTGGCTTTCGCCCGTCTGCAAAAGTGCAAGTGCCGCACCATGCCCGTGATCCGAAACGGTCGCCTGTCGGGTCTGTTGACCATGGAGAACGTGGGTGAGTTTCTCAGCATTCATTCCGCCCTGAACCAGGCCAAGCGAGGACTCAAGCACAGCGTCTTCGAATCCTGATTCAACGGCCTGCCCTGACCGGATTTTCTTCCATTCCCGCCTCTGCTCCCTGCAGGACAGCCTCGAAGAATTCGTTCAGGTGGAAGCCGCCGCCCCGCACGGGCACGCCCAGTCGTTTCTCCAGATCTGCCCGCACCCAGTCGTCCAGAAACAGGCCGTCTTCCCCCGTCATGGATTCGGAGGGGATGACGACGAAGTCTCCGTGGACCCGGCCGCTCAGGCAGGCGAAAATGTCCGACCCCGTCAGCAACCCCGCCACGGTGATCCCGCCGCCGAAGTAGCGGTTTTCCACCAGCTCGCACCGCAGGTCGATTCCCAGAGCGGCGTTCATTCTTTCAACACAGTCCTGCAGGATCGGATGAAAGATCCTGCCGGTCGCGATGGTCCCGCGAATCGAGGTCGTGGGCGGCTCCCATTGGTTTTTCATCTCCCGGTGGAACTCGTCCAGAAAGGTCCGCACCATGCCCACCCCGTTCTCGACCAGGGGGAAATCGCCGTAGTGGGAACGGGGCGGAATGGCCTGCGAGGCCATGATGAAGAACTCGTCTCCCAGAAAGCAGAACGGGGTGCCGTGGGACTCCCGAATGCGCTCCTGGATGGCGGAGACATGGGCAATGGTCTTGCGGGCATAGTCGGCGTCGACCGGCGTCAATCGTGGCAGCCCCTGGCGGTGGTCCGTCAGTCCGACCGGGACGATCGACAGGGTCATCACCTGGGGATAAAACTCCAGCAGATCGGCGATGCTTCTTTCCAGGTGGGCTCCGTCGTTGATCCCCGGCATCAACACGATCTGGGTGTGCAGCCGGATGCCGCCCTGAATGAGGCGTCGCATGTTTCCCAAAAGGTCGTCGGGCTTGCGGTTCTGCAGCAGATATTGGCGCAGCCCGGGTTCGGTGGCGTGGACGGAAACATAGAGGGGTGAGAGCCGCTGCTCGAATATCCGCTGAAAGTCCTTTTCGGAGAGGTTGGTGAGGGTCAGGTAGTGGCCGAACAGGAATGAGAGCCGGAAGTCCTCGTCCTTGACCCTCAAGGTGCGGCGAACCTGCTTGCCGCGCGGCAGTTGGTGCACGAAGCAGAAGATGCAGTTGTTCTTGCAGATCCGGGTCTGGATGGGCTCGAGCTCGAGACCCAGGTCT
>JAPVWS010000086.1 GCA_027493295.1 Candidatus Versatilivorator vitaminiformans
GTCATCGCCGTCACCGTTCATACCGACACTGGAGACGAGGGGTTCGGCTTTACCTATACCATCGGCCGCGGGGGAAAGGCCACCAAGGTGATGCTGGACACGGAGGTCGTTCCGCTGATCCTGGGGGAAGATCCCAGAGACACCCAACGGCTCTGGGAGAAGATGTGGTGGGGTCTGCACTGGGTCGGTAGGCACGGGGTGACCCTGCTGGCCGCCTCGGCCATCGACATCGCCCTGTGGGACCTCAAGGCCCGTCAGGCCGGCCAGCCGCTCTTCCGCTTCCTGGGGGCGGCCCGTGACCGCACTCCCGTCTACAACACCGACTGCGGCTGGCTGAACCACGGCGTCGAGGAAATGGTCCGCGAGGCTGCCGGTTGCGTGGAGCGGGGAGTCCCCGGAGTCAAGATCAAGGTGGGCAAGGAGAGCCGCCTGGAAGACGTGGCCCGCGTCCGGGCGGTGAGGAAGGCGGTGGGCGCTGACGTCAAGCTCATGGTCGACGCCAACCTGCGCTGGACCGCGTCCGAAGCCATGGCCCGCTGCCGTCTCCTGGAGGATCTCGACCTCTTCTGGATGGAGGAGCCCCTGGATGCCGACGACGTGCTGGGGCACGAGCAATTGAGCCGGCACACCGCCATCCCCATCGCGCTGGGCGAGAACCTCTTCAACCGCCACGTCTTCAGGGAGTACCTGGCTCGGGGAGCCGCCGGCATTGTGCAACCCGACGTCGGCCGCGTGGGCATCACCGAATGGCTGAGAATCGCCGCCCTGGCCCACAGCTTCAATGCCTCGGTGTCCCCCCACTTGATGATGGAGGTCCACGTCCACCTGGTGTGCGCCACTCCCAACGCCCTGTTTGTGGAGCAGGTCCCGATGCTGGAACGCTTCCTGCAGCACCCGCTGCAGATCGAAGGAGGTTACGCGTTTCCTCCCGAGCGTCCCGGCCACGGCGTGGCCTTCGACCAGGACAAGGTCAGCGGCTACTGCCTGGAGAAGAGCTCCTGGCCGTAAGGGGGAGGACCACCGGAAGATTGCCGCCGCCTGCGCGGCTCGGGAGGCGGAACCGCCAAATTCCATGCCACGCACCCCGCGCCAGCACTCGTGGAAGAATTTTGAAAAATCCTATCCGCCGGCAGTGTCGTGGGTTAAAGGGGAGCTGCGAAGCTGCGGTTGGAGTTGGTAACTCGATGAGACGCCCCCTACAGGCCATCCTTATAGAGCTGCGAAGCAGCGGCCTCGTGTAGCCCCGGGTGGAAACCCGGGGTCGTCTGATCCCGCGCCAACCTAGCCGCGAATGCGGCGAATACGAGGCACCCTTCCGAAACGCACGACGTACCTAAAATGACTCCTAACACTCCTCCCAAAAGCCCACCCCCCTGCAACCAATGCAATCCCCTGCTCGTCTGGCTGGTTGCAGCCTTTCTTCTGCCGGCGTCTACACCGGCCCAGGACAGGGCGACCAGCGGCAAGATCACCGGTCTGGTGTCAGACACCACCGGGGGAGTGCTGACAGGCGCCGCGGTGAGGGCCGTCAACCTCGACACCGGTCTGGTCCGCACCGGCGTTTCCGACGACTCGGGCACATACAGCGTCCTGCTGCTGCCTCCCGGATCCTACGACCTTGCAGTGGAGCTGGCCGACTTCGGCACGGCAGAGCTCAAGGACGTAACCCTTACCGTCGGGGCGGTCCGCACGATCAACTTCACCCTGGCTCCGGCCGGCGTCGCCCAGACGGTTACCGTGACCGCCGAAACCTCCCTGGTTGAAACCACCACCGATACGTCCGACACGGCGCTCGACAGCCAGGCCATCTCCAACCTGCCCATCAACGGCCGGCGGTTCCACGACTTCGTCACCCTCACACCCACGGCCCAGGTCGAGCCTCAGCGGGGACAGATTTCGCTGGCAGGGCAGCGCGGCATCAACGGGAATGTCAGCATCGACGGCGCCGACTACAACCAGCCCTTCTTCGGGGGCATCCGAGGCGGCGAGCGCTCCCAGTTCACCTTCACCATCCCGCAGGAGGCGGTCCAGGAGTTCCGGGTTGTCAAGGCGGGGTACTCGCCCGAGTTCGGGCGGTCCAGCGGCGGGTTGATCAACGCCATCACCAAGTCGGGGACCAACACTCCGAGGGGGTCGGCCTTCTACCTATTGCGTTCGGAGCAACTCGCGGCGCGGAACGCGTTCGGGCAGGACGCGGCCCCCACGCAGCACCAGTTCGGCGGTTCACTGGGCGGAGCGCTGGCACGCGACCGAACCTTCTTCTTCGTCGCCTACGAGCAGCAGGAGTTCAAGGCGTCGCGCGAGGTGCGGTTCGCCCGGCTCGACCATTTCACGCCCACGGCTGCCAGCCGGGAAGGGTTCGACCACTACCGCAGTTTGGAGACGCCCTTCGAGGTCACCAACGATGCCAAGGCCTGGCTGGCCCGTATCGACTTCAACCTGCCTGGCGGCAACCGCTTCAATGTCCGCTATAACGGCAGCACCAACCAGGCGCTCAACTCCGACGGAGTGGGCAACGTCATCACACCCACCACCCATCGCTCGCTGGAAACCAACGGAACCGAGGAGGACGCAACCCAGACGGTCGTCGGACAGTTCACCAGCGTGATTTCCTCGAGTCTGCTCTTCGAGCTGCGCGGGCAGTATTCGCGCGAGGATCGCCCCCGTTCCGCAAACGCTCTCAAACCGCTCGTGGATCTGTCGCTGGGTGAGTTCGGGACCCGCAGCTTCCGACCGACGACCCAGTTCGACTGGCGGGCCCAGGGAGCCGGCAATCTGACCTGGATCGTCAACGGCCACAACCTGAAGGCGGGATTCGACTACAACCACGTCTTCATCGATCAGAAGTTCGGCTTCTTTCAGAACGGCGGCTACCTGGTGTTCGGGTCGGATGTCGAGACGACCCTGGACATTATCGGGGTGGGTGGAGCCATTCCCAACCGGTTCGACTCCCCGTCGTTGGTCTACCTGCAGCAGATCGGCAACCTGAAGGCGTCTTTCGCAACCGACGAGGTCGGCCTGTTCGTGCAGGATCAGTGGAGGGTGGCTCCCACCCTGACGGTCAACTTCGGCCTGCGCTGGGACGGTCAGTTCAATCCGACCCCGAATGCCGGAAACAGGTTCCTGATCGATCAGTTGCGTGGCGTGACTTTTCCCAGCGGACGCCGGGTAGACCCCACCAACATCCCGAGCAGCGGCAGCCAGTTCGGACCACGGGTCGGCCTGGCTTGGGATCCGGCCCGAAACGCCAAGACCGTGGTGCGCGGGTTCGCCGGCGTCTATTACGCGCGAACCCCCCTGCTGCTCATGGCCGCCCCCACGAACAACTTCGGGGTGCCGCCGGGGGACCTGAGCGTTGCCCTGCCGTTCCCGGCGCCGGCCGGAAGCCCTCATGTCACGCTGTACGATCAGATGAAGCTCATCGGGATCGATCTGAACCGGCGATCGCTCGACAATCTGCCGACACTGGCTCCGGAACAGATCACGGCCATCGCCGAGGCGCTTGGGATCGAGAGCAACCCGTTCGCAGGAGCCCGTGTCACCATGGTGGACCTGGATTTCAGGAATCCGATGGCGCGCCAGTTCGGCGGCGGCCTGCAGCGCGAGATCCGTCCCGGCTGGTCGCTGGGGGCCGACCTCCTCGTGGTCGACACCACCCGCCTGGAACGAAACCGGGATCTCAATGTCCCCTTGCCGGCGGTGCGGCCGGACGACCCGGCCGGGCGCCCCTTCTTCGGTCTGCGCAGCGGAACCCGGCGTCCCGTTCCGGGGCTCGACAGCGTCACCGTGCGTGAGTCGACGGCGGAGGCACTCTACCGGGCGCTGACGATCAGCTCCGAGTTCCGTCGTTCCTGGGGACAGCTCAGCGCTCACTACGTGCTGTCGAAGAACGAATCGAGCGACGACAACGAGCGGGACGCGGGGGGGATATCCTACGAGAACGGGTATGACCTGAATTCGGAATACGGTCCCAGCCTGCTGGACCGGCGCCACCAGTTTCACGCCCAAAGCGTCGTCATGCTGCCCGGAGCGGTCGACCTCTCGACCGGCTTGCACATTCTGTCGAGCGCTCCCTTCGACGCGCGCATGGGCGCCGATTCGAACGAGGACCGGGGTGGAGCCGACCGCCCCTTCAGCACACCAGGAGTGCCGTTCACCAGAAACGCCTTCCGGAACCAGCCGACCTCCGACATCAACCTCCGGGTGCAGAAGCGTTTCGCGCTGGGCGAGACCCGGCAGGCGATCCTTTCGCTTGAGTTCTTCAATCTCCTGAACCGCGACAACGTGACGCTGAACCAGTGGTTCCCGACCGTGGCCAACTTCTGCGCCGACTCCCGCGACCTGGCCTGCGGGTTGAGCGGACAGCCGACCAATCCGAACTTTGCTCAGATCCGGGGCCCGGACGGCCAATACCTGACGGGAAACATCCCAGGACCGCCGTTCCAGGTGCAGGTCGGCTTCCGGCTGCTGTTCTAGCGGGGCGGCTGTGTGCTTCAGCGTGGCGGTCCGGCTTCCCCCCACCGCATCAGCCTACGCCATTCGGCGCTGCTTTGTGGCGCCGCGATTGCCCCCCTCCGCATCAGCCTTCGCCTGCGGCTCGGCTTCTGCGACT
>JAPVWS010000087.1 GCA_027493295.1 Candidatus Versatilivorator vitaminiformans
GGTTACCGAATCGCCCCCTTGCCCGGCAACGGCATGATCGGATTTCCTGCCGACAAACCCTTCGACATGCATTTCAAGGCCTTGAAGTTTCAGGTTCCCATCGCGGCCCTCAAGAGTGGCCGCAACCCGGTGTCCATTCGGCTCAACTACCGGGGGCCCGGTTCGGACAAGCCCCTGAGGATCAGGCGAGTCGAGCTGGTCACCCGAATGTCCGAGACCCGAACCATCAGCCGCGCTGCGGTGTAGCCCATATCTGATTTGGGGCTCCTGTCTCGCCCTCTCGTTTGATGCCGGTGAGTGGCCGCTCCACCCGGAGCGGCCGGTCGGGGCCTCGTCCCTGAGCAGCACCCCTTTCGCAATTCATTCACGTTATTGCGGTTACAGTAGAGCCTTACTGTCAGATCAAGGTAATGGCGGAAGAATCGGATGTCCTGGTGATTGGTGGCGGGGCGGTGGGGGTCTGCACGGCCTACTACCTGGCCCAGAGGGGTTGCCGGGTTACCTTGATCGAGAAGGGGGAGATCTGTTCCGGCTGCTCTTACGGCAACGCCTGCATGATCGTGCCCAGTCACGCCATGCCGGTCCCGGCGCCGGGCGTCATCGGCAAGTCCCTGAAGTGGATGTTCAGGGAAGACAGCCCGCTGTTGATCCGGCCCCGGGTCGACTGGCAGCTCCTTTCCTGGCTGCTGCAGTTCGCCGCCTCCTGCCGCCACCGGCCCATGGAACGAGCCATTCCCGTTTTGCGGGACCTGGGCCGCACCAGTCTGCTCCTGTTTCGGGAGTTGGCTGCCACGGAAGAGCTCAGCTTCGACTTCGAACAGCGGGGGCTGATGAGTGTCTACACCACGGCGGCCGGACTGGATGAGGGGAGGGAGGAGGCCGAGATCATGGCCAGGCACTGCCTGGATCTCAAGGTCCTGTCAGGGGACCAGGCCCGGGAACTGGAGCCGGCGCTCAGCCGGAGGGTTGTGGGCGCTCTCTATTCCTCCGAGGATGCCCATGGCAATTCCCACCGGTTTGTCACGGGGCTGGGAGAAACCCTCGGCAAGCATGGGGTGGCCGTCAGGACCGGAACCGAGGTGACGGGCTGGTTGCTGGAGGGAGGACGGCCTGCCGGAGTCCGAACGGTGCACGGGGATTTCCGCGCCCGTGAAATCGTTTTGGCCATGGGGTCCTGGACACCCTTGCTGGCCCGGGAGCTGGGAGTCAGGGTCCCGGTTCAGGCTGGAAAGGGGTACAGCCTGACCATGGACCAGCCGTCGCTGAGTCCGAAGATTCCCCTCATTCACGCGGAAAGAAAAGTAGCAGTCACTCCCATCGGCAATCGCCTGCGATTTGCGGGAACCATGGAGTTTGCCGGGATCGATCTGAGCTTGAACCCGACCCGTACCGATGCCATCCGACGGGGAGCCATGGAGGTGCTCTCGGGGGATGAAAACCCCGGCAACGTGCAGCGCTGGTGCGGTTTGCGCCCCTGCACCCCGGACGGGCTGCCCATCATCGACCGGCTCCCCCGCCACCCTCACATCTACCTCTCCACCGGCCATGCCATGCTGGGGTACACCCACGCCCCCGTCAGCGGCAAGCTGATGGCCGAGATGGTTTGTGGAGAACCACTCTCCCTTCCTTTGGCACCCCTCAGCCTGGGACGATTCTGACCGGCGCCGACGATGCAGGTCCGGGAAGGCCCGCCGAGTTAAAAAAGAGTTATCCACGAAGAGCTACGAAGGAACACGAAGGGGTTGGAGAAGGCTCAAGGGGGGTCCGCAAAGGGGTTGCAAGGGGAACCACGAAGGGAAAGACGAACCACGAATGAACACCAATAGACGGATTGAAGAGTTGAAGAGTTTGCAAAATTCTGCAGCGGGATCGTTGCCGGGAATGGCCACAAAAGGCACAAAAACACAAAAAGAGCAGAACGATGAGAAACGACCAAGGCATGCAGGCTCTGTGTGATCAGATCCGCCAGACGGCCTTCGACGTGTTTAGAAAATTCGTTTTGTGACTATTGTGTTTTTTGTGGCAAACCCGCATTGCTCATCAGGTTTCACCCGGAATTGAAAAAGGCAGAACATCAGGTGTGCCGGCGAAATGACCTGCCCAGCTACGAATTTTGCAAAAAGCTCGAGTTGTAAATGGGGGAGAGACAACCGAATTCGAGGATATCTTTTTTTTCCTGTCCTCCGCGGATCGTTGTCCTCACGACCCCTTCGTCCAGACGGGACCGGCTTCGGTTCGTTTCCACATCCTTTCGAACTCGGCCGTGCCCACTTCGTCCCAGAAGTCAGTCTCCACCGGATTGGCATAGCCCGGGACCGGTCCCGGGACGTGGGGGCCGTGTCCGGAGTACCGCCGCCCGAATCCCGGCGGACTCAGAAACCTGATGTTGGCGCCCTCGGCATCGGGATCGAAGCGGAAATAGAGGTGCGGCCCCGGACGGTAGCGCACCCTGACCAGGAACCGTGTCTGTTGGGGGCGGGGCGCCCGGGCCAGCCGCTCCAGCTTTTTCCGGTCGATCCGCACTCCGAGACCAGGACCCTTCGGAACCGCCACGCTGCCGCCCACCACCGGCATGGATTCGACGGTCACGTCTTCCGCCCAGAGGTTGCAGAGGTCTACATGGTCCAGAGAGGCCATGGGATAGACGGCCGCCTGATGGGCCAGGAAGGCCTGGTTGATGGTCCCCCCGGCCATCTGCAGCAGGAAGGGGGTGTTGGTGCTTTCCGCCATGGCCGCCAGCTTCATGGCCGAGCCGATTCCGGCATGGCTGGACATGAACCCGTCGGAAAGCCCCTTGCGCATGAAGACCTCGGCCGGGCCATGGTGAATCAGGATCGGGATGGCGCATTTTTCGCGAAGCAGGCGATAGCCGTCCTGATCGATGGATCGGATGGGATCTTCGATCCGCCCGGCAATGGGGAATCGTTCCAGCTCCTTGAGGACCGGATAGACGGCTTCGAAGGTGGAATCCTCGTTGAAGTCGTACTGGACCCGAAATCCCCGGGGGGCCGCCTCCTGCATGGCGGCAGTCTGGTCGACCACGTTCTGCAGGACGTCCACGTGGTATTTCATCCAGCGGTAACCGCGCTTCGACAATTGTCTCACTTCTTCCGCCATCTGACGGGGAGGTTGCGACATCGTCCAGGCGGCGATGGGGACCCAGGACCGCACCCGAGGCCCGATCAGCTTCCAGGCCGGCAGTCCCAGCGCCTTGCCCATCAGGTCGTAGAGGGCCATGTTCATGGGCAGGTTCCGGGGGTCGTTCATCCAATCGAAGGGACTGGTCCCCAGGTAGTCCTTGAATTCGCTCCAGGGAGATCCCCAATTCTCCCCGTAGCCCTCGAGGCCCGCATCGGTCTTGACGATGTAGATGGTCCGCAACCGGCTGTGCAGCCCCTGGTAGCGAAACAGCCACTCGGCATGGTAGTCGTGGTAGGGGGGAAGCACC
>JAPVWS010000088.1 GCA_027493295.1 Candidatus Versatilivorator vitaminiformans
AAGCCCGCCCAGCCATTTTGGCGGAGCAGTTGCGTCAACCGGTGCAGGGAGCCGGTCGCCAGTTGCGGCAGCACCCCCACGTTGTCGTCGGCCAGGGTGAAGATGAGGGTGGAGGGGACCCCACCGGGTGGGACCTTCCTCAGCAGCTCCGGTTGGCGCAACTGCCGGCTGGCCGTGTAGTCGATGAAGTTCAGCATCTCTCCGCCGGGCGGCAGCATGCGGGCCACCAGCGGGAACAGCTCCGCCACCACGCCGTTGTAGACGATCCTGATGTCTTCTCCCCCTCCGGGCCGCTTCAGCAGTTGCTTCTCCCGCAGCAGCGAATCGAAGAACCAGAGGCTGGACAGATCTCCCCGCAGCATGGTCTCCACCCGCTCGCCGCCTCCGGGGAAGGAGATCCGGCCGCGCGCCCGCTCCCTTAGCCGGTTGTAGCTGTCCAGTTCCGCCGCCGGATAGCGGGCCGTCAAACGCCGATAGGCCCTGGCCGCCTGTCCCACCCAGCTCCGGTGCTCCGGCATGCCCACGTGGATGTGGTCGATGTCGGGATAGGTCTCGACATAGGCGCGAAAGATGGTGGTGACCATGTCGCGCAGCCCCCGGTCCTGCATGGACTGGCCGCGTCCGGGACCCGCCGTGAGGTCCCCCAACTGTCGTTCCATCTCAGATCCCGGCAGGACCTTCATGAACGCCTTGGGCCACTGGAAGGGCTGAATGGACAGTCCGGTCTCCATTCCCAGGCGTTTCGCTTCCTTCAGGATGCCGCCAACCAGTCCGATGGCACGCCGGCGCATTTCTTCTCCGGATTGCGCGCCCACGAACTCGGGATTGGTGAAGACCTCCATGGCGCCGAACCGCTCCCGGCCGATGGTTTCCGGCCCGATGGGATGGCGATGGCCGAAGTAGAGGACGCCGGGAGGCTTTTCCATCCCCCGGAAGCTGTAGTGCACAAAAGGCTGGGCCGGCCAAAGGGCGCAGTGTATGCGGTTGTATTTCATCTTGGCGATCTGGCGCAAAAAGCGATGGTATTCCTCCAGGCTCCAGGAAACCGGCCCGTGGGGCAAATCGTTCACCAGGCGCCAGCAGCGGATGCGCAGGTTGGGCTCCAGCACCAGGTCCAGATCGGGCAGGCCGGACCATCGGCGCCGGTCGGGAAAGACGTCCCGATTCACAAGATATCTCACCCCCAAACGTTCGCCCAGGTCGTAGGCGGCCCACAGCACCGCCACCGGACTGCCCCCGCCCACCAGCAAGGTCGGAACCGGACCGTTCACACTCCTGAGAAGCAGTCCCTGGTCGCTCAGATCGGGCCAGCTCTCTCCAGCAGCCTCGGCCAGCAGCAGATTCGTTTGGGGACGGCCGACCAGGATCACCGCCCGGGACTCTTCCCCGGCAGCCGGACCGACAGCGGCGGACACCTCGAACAGCTTCTCCAGCATGGAGGCCAGCTCCGAACCGGCCAGGCGTTCCAGTTCGGTGGCCTCGCTGCCCACCACAATGTCCACCCGTGGCCGTTCCTCCTTGAGCAAGCAAGCCGGCGCCGCCACCAGCATCACTGCAAGACACAACAGACGAACCCCCGATGGTTTGCTCATGACGGCTCCTCGAGTAGTAATGGATAGCGCCACCATTCTATGACAAATGTCCCCGTCCGCAATGAGGATGAGCAAGGGGCGATGATCAGTGCCGTCCCAAGTAGGGGCAACCCTTGTGGTTGCCCGGTTGTTCCCGTTCGCCCGCCAAGAGCCGAATTGGGTGCTTACAAAGGGCGCCCACAAGGGGCGCCCCTACAATCCCACATGGAATGTAGCCTGTACGAGGGATCCAATGAACCGGCAGGGCTAATGAACCGCTCTTCAAACTCCGGGCTTTTGGTGCTACAGTGTGCGGGCGCCTGCATCCCGAATTTTTGGTTACGGAATTTCCGTGGCTGATTTCACCCTTCCGGTGAATGGTCACTACTGAAGAGAAGGAGTCCCCAAAATGGAATTCAACCGACGAACTTTCCTGGAAACGGGAGCCCTGGGCATGGCGGCCTGGGGAGGGTCCATGGCCGATTTTCCCCTGCAGGGAAAGGCCTCAAGCATGTCTTCTCAAGGGTCCCCCAAGGACAGGCCACCGGCCTATCCCGTCATCTACAACTGGGACGGGGCTCCTCACCATTACTCCGAGTACCCGCAATCGGTGGAGCAGTTCGTGGAAAAGGCCTACGCCCCCATGAAGGATACCCAGGTGGGAGCTCACTTCTGGTGCACCGGCGAGCACGAGGCCAAGTGGCCTTCCGAGACCATGGAAATGGCGGGCGACTCCCAGGGCCGCCTCTACGACACGGTGTGGTCCATGCGGCACAACGAAAGCATCCGGGAACTGCTGCGCAA
This sequence comes from Candidatus Versatilivorator vitaminiformans, assembly GCA_027493295.1. Taxonomy (GTDB): domain Bacteria; phylum Acidobacteriota; class Terriglobia; order Versatilivoradales; family Versatilivoraceae; genus Versatilivorator; species Versatilivorator vitaminiformans. The sequence goes on from JAPVWS010000088.1 coordinate 2,376, forward strand.
GGGCGAGAATCCCTATGCGGCCCTGGTGAAGCGGGGTCACGAGCTGGGAATGCATGTCTATGCCTCCATCCGAATGAACGACAACCACTTCAACGGCCTGCAGCTCGAGGACATGGCCGAGGCCAGCATCGAAGGCCTGACTTCCCTGCGCAAGCAGCACCCGGAGTGGTGCCTGGGACCCCGCCAGGCTCCCAAGTGGTTCGCGGCCTCCTGGAATTTCGCCATCCCCGAGATCCGGGAACTGCGCCTGCAGAGCGTCACCGAGGTCTGCAAGCTGGCCGACTGGGACGGTGTCGAGCTGGACTGGCAGCGCCACGCCTTCCACCTGCCCCTGGATGACGCCCAGCGCCTCAGCTACACCCTGACCGACCTGCAGCGGGCCCTGCGCTCCATGACCAGCCGCCTGGCCCGGGAGAGAGGCAGGCCGTTCTACGTTGCAGTTCGGGTTGCCACCACCATGGAAGCCTGCCGGCGCATCGGCTACGACCTGAAGACCTGGGTCCGGGAAGATCTCTGCGACATGATGACGGCCGGGGGTGGAGCCCTGACCGACTA
>JAPVWS010000089.1 GCA_027493295.1 Candidatus Versatilivorator vitaminiformans
ACACCATCCTGCGCCGTTTCCGGGACGAGAGCCAGGACGGCCAGGACCCCCTCGACAATCTGGACGATAGCCGCGAGGACCCCTTCGGCTCCTACCACCAGCTCATTCACCAGGACGAGTTTCGGTTCAGTAGCAGGGGCAGCCGCACAAACCACTAACAAGCAATTTTCACCGGGGGATAGGAAGCAACGATTCTCGGAAAGAGGGGTACTCCGCAAAGGACAAAAAAGGAGTTATCCAGGAAGGGACACGAAGGACAACGAAGAGGCACGAAGAAAGACTCGGAAAAATCTGTTGCTTCGCCGCCCAGGGGCGGCAGCGGGCACCCTCATATTCCGGCAGTTTGGTGTGACACCGACTGGGTATCGGTTCTGCTTCTGGAATCTGCGTACTTGCTTTAAAAAGAGCAACCTGCCGAATTCTGAAATGGGAGGTGCACTGAGAAATGCGGACCAAGGAGTATACGTAGAGTCTTTTTTCGGAATCCATCAGGGAACAAAAACGAAACCAGCGGTGTCAATTGGTAGAGCTGCCGGAGCATGACGGCTCAGGCGTCGGGGCAACGGCCAGTATCTATTTTGAGCGGCAACTAGATGACGTTGTTGAATAATTGGAAACAGTTTGATTAGCGGTTCTGTGATTTCTTGGCGACGAACGCGTTGAAGTGGTTTTCCTGGCTAAGGATCTATGTCCGATCTCCATTCGACCTCTACCAATATTCAGTGGGAACTAAGTTCTTCCGGCAATTCAAGAACGGTCCTTGCTTCCCTGACACGATCTCACCCTCTACCTGCGGTGAGAATCCCAGGATAACCTCCGATGAGAAAACTCTTAAAACGCGCGCTCTTTTGGGGCGGTGGAGCGCTGATCCTGGCCTTGGTAGTGGCAACATCGCTCCAGTGGTTGCTTTCGCATCTCGCATTGTTGCGGAACCGGCCGCCGGGGGAGATGGTGGTTGTCGATGGGCGTCAGGTGCACCTGCTGTGCCAGGGGCAAGGAAGCCCGGCCGTCATTCTTGAATCGGGGATTCCCGGCACCTCTCTCGGGTGGGCCTCCGTGATCGATGACATCGCCTCGTTCGCAAGGGTGTGCGCCTACGACAGGGCCGGATGGGGCTGGAGCGAAGCCGGGCCGGAACCTCGCACGGTCAGCAACATCACCGGAGAGCTCAGGGAATTGCTCCGTAACGCTCAGGTTGGCCCGTCGTACGTTCTCGTCGGCCACTCTTTCGGCGGTTTGATCGTGCAGGTGTATGCCAGTCAGTTCCCGGAGGAAGTGGCCGGAATGGTGCTGGTCGACTCATCGCACCCGAACCTGGCCCGTCGCCCAGGGAGCCTGGATCGGATGGGTCGTGTCTCTTTTAGAATGAAGCTTCTGGCACCGCTTGGCATCGCTCGTTTCATAATCGATGTGCCGAGCGGCAACCCGCAATCCCGTCCCAGCTCAGTGCGAGCGATGGAGAAGGAAGTACTGGCGACGACACGATCGTTTCGGGCTATGGCGTCGGAGCTGGAAGGTCTGCGGGAAAGCCTGAACCAGGCTGCCGGGGATCGCCCGAGACTCGGGCGAAAGCCGCTTGTTGTCCTTACGGAGGGGCGGCGCAGAATGGAATTCTGGCATGCGATGCAGGAGCAGCTTACGGAGCTGTCCGACAGCAGCGAGTGGCAGGTCGTGAATGGCGCCGGTCATTTCATCCACCAGGACAAACCCGAAATCGTGGTGGATGCGGTTCGCCGCGTAGTGGAATCCGCTCGGTGGCAATCAGGGGAGGTTGTTGAATAATTTGGATTGGCGGTTCTGTAATCCCTTGACGAGGAGGTTATTCGAGTAATTTGCCTATTGGAGTTCCACCGGTAGTCTCCGGGTCTCTTGCGTTCGGCCCAGTCACGTATCAGACTCACCGCCCTCAGGGCCATAGAACAGCACCCAAACCGCGAAGTCGGAAGAGAACTCTTCAAATCGATGCGTTTGACCGGCGGCCACGAACAGAAAGGAGCCTGGTTCGACCCGGTGCCTCTGTTCGCCATCGAAGAAGACTCCCCTCCCCCGAGCCACCAGGTACACTTCGTCGCGAAGATGCGGCTCTTGCAGATCCCGGCCCTCGGGCTGGTACATCTCCACCTCGAGCGACCCATGGGAGAAGATGGGAACGGCCAGATTGCCGGCAGGAGGGGGGCCCTTTGATACCGCCTCCTCGAAACTCACGTGTGTGGCTCGAGTCGATTGATTCATGGCACCTTTAACCGTTGATGTGTCCCCGCGAATGGTAACCCCTTCAAGTTAGAGGCGGAGCCATTTAAAGTCCAGCCCCTACCACTGAAGTCCTGAGATCGTCCTTGGGGGGCAACCAGGGGACGCTATTGAATATTTGGAACAAAGTGGATCGGCGGTTCTGTAACCCCTGTCGACGAAGGCGTTGGACGGGTTTGCCTGGTGGGGGGATCTGTGTCCGATTTCAACCTAACCTCTTTCAACACTCAGTCTGACAAAAGTTTTTCCAGCAATTCAACAACGGACCCCGTTTACTCCGGGGAATGTGCAGCCCAACGCCCGCAAAGCTGAAGGACTCTTGGTGCCTTCGTGGCTGCTTAACGTTTCGAACGAGGACAGGAACAGGAGTATAATTGTGGTATGAAACTGAAAACATCCATAACCCTTGAGCAAGAGGTGATCACAGCCGTTGAGGAAGCTGCCCGAGAAGGAGAGAGTCGATCTCAGGTGATTGAACGGCTGCTTCGTCAAAGCCTGTCTGGGAGAGAACAGGCAGAGGTCGACAAGCACGACCGCAACATCATCAACGATTACGCTGATGAACTCAACGAAGAAGCGCTCGATGTCCTGGCTTATCAGGTGGTCACGTGAGACGCGGTGAGTTCTACCGTGTCGAGAAACCCCACTCCCGCGACCCGAAGCGCTTTCGCGTGTTCGTCGTAGTCAGTCGGCAGGCGCTGATCGATTCTCGGTTCTCGACAGTCATCTGCGCGCCAGTGTATTCGACGCGTCACGGGCTCACAACACAAGTCGATGTTGGTTTAAGGGAAGGACTTCGACACGACAGCAGCGTTCACTGCGATGAGCTTGTCAGTTTGCGGAAGTCGCAGTTGACTCAATTCGTAGGGAGCCTTGACGCCACCAAACTCAAGTCTCTCGACGACGCACTGATGGTTGCACTCGGCTGTTTCCCGGATCGTGAGATCTAACGTTTTGGTCCATATTCTCGGCTTTGCGAGGCAGGGACGGGCTTCCGAAAGCGTTGCGTTGAGTCAATACGGCAAAACTCGGGACACATGGACATAATCGACCCGGTGAAATTGCAGCCTACCCGACAAAGTTCTCGGATTCCGGAGGTGTCTGATGGGAATCTATCCCAAAGGTAACGCTTTCAGAGGGAAGCTGACGTTCTTCCTCGGAGCCCTGGTCATTCTTTGGTGGCCTCAACCGGGCTTCGCCCAGTCTCAGGACATCGAGCAACTACGCAAGGAGGCCGCGCAGGGGAATGCCGAGACTCAATTCAGCCTCGGCCGGATGTACTCCTTCGGGCGTGGAGTGCCTCGGGACAGCAAAGAGGCCGTGAAGTGGTATCGCCAGGCCGCCGAGCAGGGGCATTCCAGGGCTCAATTCATGCTGGGCGACATGTACGCTCACGGTGCGGGGGTGACCTGGAACTACGAGGAGGCGGCGAAGTGGTATCGCAGGGCTGCCGAGGCCGGAGAGGTTGGAGGCTTCCACAAGCTGGGGCTCATTTACGAATCGGGTCAGGGCGTGCCCAAGAACGAACGGGAGGCGCAGAAGTGGTACCGGAAGGCGGCGAGGTGGTACCGGAAGGCGGCCGAGCGGGGAGACGTTGAAGCGCAACACATGTTCGGTTCCATGTACAGGATGGGAAAGGGAGTGCCCCAGGCGCACGATGAAGCGGTGAAATGGTTCCGGACCTCCGCCGAGCAGGGTTCAGCCATGGCTCAGCTCAAACTGAGCCTCATGTATGCCGACGGCTTGGGCGTACCCCAGAACCACATCGAGGCGGCAAAGTGGTTGCGTAGGGCCGCCGAGCAGGGTTGGGCCATGGCTCAGTTCCGGCTCGGCCAGCTCTACGCCAAAGGCCAAGGCACGCCGGTAGATCAGGTGAAGGCCTACGCCTGGCTGAATCTCGCTACCGCCCATGCCGACTGCGGTCGGACCGGCCGCGAATCCAACCGGATCCTGGAAAGGCTCACAGAGCAGATGACCGCCGAGCAACTGGCTGAAGCCGAGGAACTGGCCGCCGAGCTCAAGGAACGCATCCGAGACTCCAAATCGCAGTAACCGCCTCAGAGACCTCCGATGATTTTCAGCGGTTTCACGCCGCCTCCGACCTTCAACCCGTTCCTTCTGCATTGGGATCCGTCACCCGCCATGTGCAGGAAGAAACGGATGCCAAGGCCGAACGGGCCGGTGCCTGGTCGTCGATGAGAAAATACGGGTGGTGTTGTCCAGGCGTGGACTCGGAGGCAAAGTACGATCTGCAATTTCATCCAGGCCTGGATTGAAACGCCACTTCCCCCTGACTGCGAAAGGAAGGTGATTGATGAAGCTCACCGTCCCGGCCATGGCCTTGGCCCTGGTCCTGTCCGCCGCTCAAAGCTCGCCCGCGCAGATTGAGGACATCGAGCAAACGTGGGCCGCCGCCGAGGCCGGAGACCCCGAAGCGCAATATAACCTTGCCGTGCTTGCCCGTTATGGCCCCGAGGATCGGCGAGCAGAGCTGCGAAAAAAACCCCGCCGGGGCCGAAGTTGGTTGCGGGTGGCTGCCGAAGCCGGCAATCCCGACGCCCAACTGGCCCTTGGACGCACCTACGAACACGGCGAGTACACTCTCGCCAACCACAGCGAGGCCGTGAAGTGGTACACCCTGGCGGCCGAGCAAGGGAACCCGCTTGCCCAGTGGCGCCTTGGACTCTTCCATTACTCGGGGTACGGGGAAGTACCCAAGCACTACCGGAAGGCCCGGTACTGGCTGGAACTCTCCGCCCGCCAAGGGTTTGCCCAAGCTCAAGGCCGCCTGGGCTGGATGTTCTACACCGGCGAGGCCGGCGAAAAAGACCTGGTGAAAGCGTACGCCTGGATGAGTCTGGGCGCCTACGGTGGAGACCAGCGAACCTTTGGGTACAAGGAAAGAGCCAAAGCCGAGATGACCGGCAAAGAACTCAAGCAGGCCCTGCAGCTGGCCGCCACGCTTTGGCAGGACACCAAGCGCCCCGACTTTCGATAGGCCGGGATATGCAAGTATCATTTCGATGAGAAAGGGCAATCGCCGTGAAGAAAGAGCCTACCAAGAGCGACTTGAAACGCCTTGATGCGATGAGCGACTCGAATATCGATTACTCCGATATTCCGGCACTCGATGCGGCCTTTTTTAGGGATGCGCGGGTGGTAGTCCCGCCCGGAAAAAAGCAGCTTACCGTGCGTCTGGACGCAGACGTGCCGCAATGGTTGAAGGACCAGGGTAAGGGTTAGCGCGCTTAGCGCTTCGGTGAATAACCCTTGGCACACCGAAACCCGATATTGGGACTCCGTTCCCGAGGCCGCGCGAAACTTCGATAGGCGCAAGTCAAGTACTTCGCCGCATCCGCCCACGACCCCCCACGCAGCACGCGGTACATTCCCTCATCCGGGCCGCCTGGATTCTTCTGGGGAGAGCGCTCGTAGTAGAGCCGCTCATAGCGGTCAGAGCACCACTCCCACACATTACCCGCCATGTCGCACAGTCCGAACGTGTTCTTCGGAAACCGGCAGACGGAGCGTGTGCCGTCGAGCACATTGAAGTGTGCCTGCCGGCCCTTGGCCGGCTCCTCGTTCCCCCAAGGAAACTTCACCCCTTCGCCCAGCCCACGCGCCGCCCGCTCCCATTCGGCCTCCGTGGGAAGGCGTTTCCCCAGGGACTCGCAGTAGGACGCCGCCTCATGCCAATTCACGTTCACAACCGGATGTTTCTCCTCGCCCTCCGCGATCTCGCCGTCCACCCAATGGAACGGCGGTTGCCGCCCTGTCGCCTCGAGAAACCATCCATAGGCCTCGTTGGTCACCTCATGCTCATCAAGGTAGAACGGCCCGACCTGGATCTTCTTCGTTGGCCGATCGTCCTTGAGCAGTGTCGACCGCCGTTTCATGTCATCGTCGGGAAGCGAATGGGACCGCCCCCGTAGAAACTCTCCGCCGGGGACATAGACCATCCCCGAATCGGCGGCGCCAAGTGGCATCACCGCGACCCCGACCAGTAAACAGGACAACCAAAGAATGTGGCGCTTACGCCAAGGCGGGCCGAACCGGCGTCGGTGCCGGTCCTCGTTGCAGGAAACCAAGTCAACTGAAGTTTGGGGGGAACGAAGCTGATCTACGCAGGCGCTAACCGTAGATTTCCGAAATCTCGTCCGTCGGGATGTAGCCGTTCGCACCCAGCGGATCAACATAGACATAGGGACGTCCCGAGGGCGTGTTGCGGATCTCCCTGGACCAGTCAATCCCCAGGGCCGAGTAGATGGTCGCCAGAACGTTCTCGTTGCGTGGCTGTTCCTTGTGAGCCCAACCCGTCTCCGCGCAGGTCGCGCCATCCGCATCCGACGCACCGTGCCGCACGCCACCCCTCACACCCGCGCCCGCGAACAGCGCCGGGTAGACCGGGTTGTGATGGTCACGCCCATGCATGTTGTTGAGCGGGCCCGGTGTCCGACCGAACTCGCTCATATTGACGACCAGGGTCTCGTCGAGCAGGGTCTTCTCCGGATTGGTCTTCGAACGAATCCTGGCAAGATCCTCGAGCAACGCCGAGAACGCCTGATCGTACTCGGCGCAGAGTGTGTAGTGATTCGAGTCTTTGGAACGATCCCAAATGTGGGTGTGATGGTCCCAGCCGGAGTGGCAGATGTGGATGTAGTGGGTTCCGGCATCCTGCGCCAGCACATTCCGCGCCAGGATCGAAGAGACCCCGGCCTGGTGGGTTCCGTAGCGCTCCTTGTCTTCTTCGGTGATGCGAAAGGCCGACGGCCAGCGCTCATCCGAAAGCAGGCCATAGGCTGCGTCGTAGAAGTCGTCGTAGCCCAGCATTTTCCGCCCGAGACCGGAAAGCCGCTTGTGCCTGACGTCGCGCAACTTGCTCAAGAGCGCCCAACGCTGTTCCAGCAGTTCCACCACCTTCCGATCGAGCGAGGGTGAATCCGTCACCGCCTCGGTATTGATGTCAACCACCGAGAATCGCGCCGGAAGGAATCCTGTCGACAGAGCCCCGGCTGAACCCTTCTCCAGGTTGAACGAGAGGTATGTGGGAAAGGTATCGGTCGGACGCCGCCGCTCTTCCAGCTCGGCCGCGATCACCGAGCCGATGGCGGGAATCTCCCGCGCAAACGCCAGGTTCATCTGCCGACCGGTCTGCAAGTAGTACTGCGCCCGGAAGTGAACCTCTTCATGACTCTGCATGGATCGCACCACGGCAATTTTGTCCATGTGCTTCGACATCTTCGGCAGCAGGAGCTGCGACATATGCAGGTCAGGCGCCAACTGCGTGGTCGCGAGGTCCTTGGCTGTCCCCGCGCTTTCCTTGAAATCGTATGAGTCGACGTGGCTGATCGCGCCCGACATCTCGTAGAAGAGAACGTTCCGAGCCGTTCCGCGCGGCTGTACCCGGGCGCCGGATGGCCTGGCGGATACCTGCAGCGGCCACACCCCATCGATCGAGGCGCCAAGAAGACCGAGTCCGCCCAGCCGCAGCAAATCGCGTCGCGTTCTCAGCAGATCTCCTACTTTCCTGGGCTCCTTCATCAGAACACCTCCCTGACACAAGCTGGTGCGACCTCCGCCAACCCGGGGGCACGGCATAGCGTGCCCGTTTCCCCGCTAGTAATTGAAGAAGAACTCCACGCTATTGATCAGCGCCCACTGCAGGTTTTCCGCTCCGCTGACGCGGTCCGTATTCAAGGCCGCCAGAGCAACCGTTTTCTCCTCGCTCGACGGTGGACGCGAAAGCGTCCCCAGGAACATCTCGTCGACCACCCGATCGTTGTCGTAGCTGTCGAGCAGCTTCTTCAGGCGGCTGTCTTCCTTGGCGATGACCCGATCCGTCACCACCGGCGACTGCATCAGGGCCAACGGATGCAGCAGCGAACCGGGAACCTCCCGAGGCGGCGTATTGCGGTCCGACTGGCCGAACGTCCGCAGGAACGTGCGCACATCGCGGGCGCCCGGAGGCCCGGCCAGCTTCAATGTCAGCCCCACCTTGTTATCCCCGAACTTGAAGTCCCCGGGGCGGTCGGTAGCCAGGGCAATCGCGTCGTGCAGCTCCTCGGCACCCAGCCGCCGCACGAACTTGCGTGCGAAGTACGGCGCGTACGAATCACTCCATTCACCCTGGAACCGTGCCGACAACCGGTAGGCGCTCGACCTGGTGATCGTTCGCATCAACTCCTTGATGCTGTAGTTGCTCTCGCGGAAACTCCGGGCCAACTCTTCCAGCAACCCGGGGTGCGACGGCTGCAACTCCCAGCCTTCGGGCAGGTTGTCCGGGTCCTGTCGCAGCAAATCGAACTCGTCGAACGGCTCGACGATCCCGAAGCCCATCAACTTGGCCCAGAAGCGGTTCACCGTGCCGCGAGCGAACTGAGGGTGCGCGGTCAATATCCGTCCCAGCGCCTCGCGCGGTTCCTCGCCGGGCTGCGGCTCTTCGCCGCTAAGCAGGAACACCGGATTATCCGGCCCGCCCAGCCGCGCGACGCGAACCATGCTCTCGCCCTCGGTATCGTAGCCGGGATTGCCGTCATCCAGTAGAAACTCCCCCGACTGCGGCTGGCCGTTCTCGAAATACATCTGATACCGCGAACGGCCCAGGAAAGCAGCCAGTTGGAAGAACTCCGCCCGACTCTTGGTGCTCAGCCAGACGTTCACCTCCTCGAGGTGTCCTTGCCCGTCGTGGCATGAAATGCAGGACAGGTTCAGTCCCATGAAGATCTTGGCGTAGTGAATCGCCAGCTCATCGTGGGTATCGAGCTGATGCACCATGCCAAGGTCGTCGCCGTCCTTGGGCTGCGGCGCCCCCTGGATGTGCTCCCGCGCGATCACGTTCGAGGCAGCCACCACGTGGTTGCTCTTGGCCGATGCCGAGATGATGTCGCAGGCAACCTGGTCGTAGGGCCTGTCGGCGCGCAGGTTCTGCTTCATCCAGAAGTGGAAGAGGTGTTGCCCGCGTCCCATCTTGCCGTTGGCGCGAAACAGGTCCATGAAGTGGTAGGCCCACTTCTCCACGTACTCTTCGCCGTCGAGCAACCGGTCGATCAGGTTGTCTCGTTTGTCTGGATCCTTGTCCGCCAGGAAGGCACGCACTTCCGTCCGAGTCGGGATGCGCCCTGTCAAGTCGAGCGTGACGCGCCGCAGGAATTCGATGTCCGACGCCGGCCGCGCATGCGGCACGCCATCGCGCTCCATCTTTCCGAAGATGTGATCGTCAATGAAGTTCCGCCGCTCTACGGTGCCCGGCTGCGAGCCCGGTTCGGACCCGAGCAGCCGATCCGTCAACTCCGCCGCTTCGTTCGACTTGGGACGGTCGAACAGGGAACCGTGCGCCTCGGAAAACTCCTCCGGGCTGAGGACCTCGGGACGAGCCTCTCGCGGCTCGTCTTGCTCCTGCGCCGACAGCATCAAGGCTGTCAACAGCATGCAACCAAATATGTTTCCAACCTGCTTCATGGGAAGCTTCTGAGGTGAACGCGGTTAGGCACATCGTACGCCCGCCCCGCGAGAGTGTCAATTCGAATGTATGGTCGGCCGAAGACGTTTCAAGACCTGCTTCCAGACCGCGTTCCTCACCAGGAGAAGGTCGCGTTGTGGACACTCGAATTTATCGTAGTAACATAAAAGGCAAATGATCGAGAGCAAAGACTCTATGGCGAAAGATTCTGACCTGGATTCCGCACCCGACCTGTCGCGGGACGGCTGGCCGGAGAAGTTTGCCAAGGTGACTGTTCGGCGGGGTCGCCCGCCGGTTGCCAAGCCGAAAGTATCGACCACCATCCGGCTGTCACAGGATGTGATCGATCACTTCCGTGCAGGAGGTAAGGGCTGGCAGACACGGATCGACGAGGCGCTTCGCGAGTGGATCGGAAGTAGGTAAAGCTACTGAAGATTTGCCGGCTTTCGTCCTGCTTCCAGCGTCCGGATGTTATTTTCGGGCTGAGCCCCATTACCTGAAGAGATCCCGCTCCGGCGTCCGAATCAGCGAACGAGCCGAGCCCTCGGCTGCCGGGTAGGTCAGTCCACGGACGATGGCCACCGGGATGCCGCGGGTCTTCCCCATGACCGGCTCGGCTGCCCCGGC
>JAPVWS010000009.1 GCA_027493295.1 Candidatus Versatilivorator vitaminiformans
GGCCCCGGCGGTGCCGAGTTCGGATTCCGTCCCGGCGTTTTTCAGCGCCCGCCGCCCGAGGGCTCGGTAGGGGTTTTCCTTCCAGTTCTTGTCGCCGCCGTTGAGCAGGTCGAACAGGATGGCGGCCGGGACGATCGGAACCCGGACGGCGCCCACGGGGAATCCGCGTCCGGATTCCGCCATGGCGTCCGCAACGCCGGATGCCGCATCCAGACCGAACGCCGACCCTCCGGACAGAACCAGGGCATCCACTTTCTGCACCAGGCGGCCCGGCGCCAGCAGATCGGTCTCCCGGGTTCCCGGGGCTCCGCCCATGACGTGCACGGCCGCCGTGAAGGGATGCTCCGCTGTCAGCACGGTCGTCCCCGATTTGATGCCAGCGTCGGAGGCATTGCCGACGAGAAACCCTTTGACATCGGTCACCAGGTTGCGCGGGCCGGGTTGCAGGTGGTGGGAATCATGCGGTGGCAAAGTCATACGTAGTCGTTTCAAAGACGGTAGGGCGGCTGCGTGCCTCATCGCGAGGAAACTGAGCGGCACCGAACGGGAGTGCATGCGGGCGGGACGCCCGCGCTCCCGGGGGGCGCTTCCTCCCATCCCTTTTGCTCCTCGAGGAGGCACGCGCCGGTTCGCCGGGCCGCAGCCCGCGCCGATGCGGCAGAGCCGTTACGCTTGGCGGCCCTTCGTTATCCTTCGTGTCACTTCGTGGATCACTCTTTTTTCGTTTGTTGTAAGCAAGGCCGATTATACATCGTTCAGGTAGTTGCCCATTGAGTCCTGCACGAGGTGCCCTCAACTCGGTAGGCATACTCGATTGTCATCCACCCCACCATCTCCTTTTTTGGCTATGAAGCGATGAGTTGGGATAGTGTGTAGCTACTTCTATGGAGAAGCCATGCAGGTGTCGGTTCGAGAACTCAAGAACAACCTTTCCAAGTACCTGAAGTTGGTGGGTCAGGGTGAACCTGTTGTGGTGACTTCTCACAGGACTCCTGTAGCGAGGCTGCTGCCCGTCCCTGAAATCGAGAATGGAGGCCTCAGACAACTGCTGCGGTTTGACTGGATCCACTGGAACGGCAAGAAGCCTCGGGGCGGCACCGTTTGCCCGGAAATCCGCGGGAAGACCCTGGCGGAGAGTGTGCTGGAAGAGCGGGGATGATCCTCTACCTCTCCCTGTTTTGACCGCAAGCTCAACCGTGCCGCGGCTGTGCTCGGGTTGTCCTCATTGAAGCTTGGATAGGGAGCGGATGCCGGCGGGACGCCCGCGCTCCCGGGGGCGCCTCCTCCCATCACTATTGCTCCTCAAGGGCGCGCGCCGGCTTGCCGGACGGCAGTCCGTGCCGATGCGGCAGAGCCGTCACGCTTGGTGGCCCTTCGTCGTCCTTCGTGTCCCTTCGTGGATATCTCTTTCCATCGCGCTCTACGTGGGAAGTTCCTTCAACGCCCTTACGTCCACTCCGGATGCAGGTGGGCGCGGAGGGCCTCCATGTCGAAGTCCACGCCCAGGCCGGGTTTCCCGCTCAGGCTGAACTCACCTCCGTGGAAGTTCATGGGCTCGGTGGTCAGCCGGTTGTAGGCTTCGATGAAGGAGGTGCTGTGCTCCAGCCGGTAGAAGTTGGGCGTGTTCATCATCACGTGGGAGCCGGCCACGATCTGCAGGGGCCCCATGGCGTTGTGGGGGCTCATGGGGACGTAATAGGCCTCGGCCATGCTGGCGATCTTGCGCAGCTCGGTGATCCCTCCCGTCCAGAGCACGTCCGGCATCAGGTAGTCGGCCAGCCCCTGCTGCAGGATGGGCAGGACGTCGAAGCGGGTGAAGAGGCGCTCCCCCACGCAGATGGAAGGGGTCACGTGCTCCCGGACCTGCCGCAGGGCGTCGATGCTCTCGGGGGGCACAGGCTCCTCGAACCAGGCGATCTGCGACTCTTCGTAGAGGCGGTTGGCCAGGCGGATGGCCGTCGGCACGTTGTAGTGGCCGTGAGCGTCAATCAGTATTTCCACCTTCTCTCCCACGGCTTCCCGAACCGCCTGCACGATGGCGCAGCCCAGCTCCTCCCCATCTGCTGAGATTTGGCCGGAGAGATAGCCGGTGTGGAAGGGCTGCATCTCCAGGAAGGGATCCAGCTTGAGGGCTTCATGGCCGGCCTCCACCGTGGCCTTGGCGGCCGCACCGTATTGGTCGGGGGTGTTGCAGCCGAAGAACCAGCCGTTGGCGTAGAGCCGGATACTGTCCCGCAGCTTGCCGCCCAGCAGGTCGTAGACCGGGAGACCCAGGGCCTTGCCCTTGATGTCCCACAGGGCCATGTCCACACCGCTCAGGGCCACTGTGGGCAGGCCCCGCGCCCCCAGGTAGGTGAAGCGCCGGTAGTTCTGCTGCCACATCTTCTCGCTCTGAAAAGGGTCCTGGCCCACCAGGCCCTGGCGCAGCAGCTCGATGGTCCGGGCGCTCAGAAAGCAGCCGCCGCCGGGAGAGTTGCTGGCTTCGCCCCAACCGTGGATGCCTTCATCGGTGTCGATGCGCACGAAGGTCCAGTCCCCCTCGAAGGCGCCGGCGTTGTCCGGATAGCGGGGCTTGATCACGTAAGCCTTGACGTCGGTGATTTTC
>JAPVWS010000090.1 GCA_027493295.1 Candidatus Versatilivorator vitaminiformans
GTGGATTTCGATCGGAATGCGGATTGGAACGACTGCCCGGCAGGAATCAAGTCCGAATTGACAAGACCGTCACGATACAGTTTACTCCACAGAGTCATCACCCGAAGAAAAGGAGCCGGTTCATGAAAGCACAGCTTGGGTTGGCCTTTCTTGGAAGCGCGTTGCTGGTGGTCCTTTGCCGTCCTCACCAGGGTCAGACCGTTCCTGCGATACCCCCGAGTGTTCCCACCGCTACCAACCCCGCCGGCCGATCGGGGCTTTCCGCCGATCAAAGAGCCAAGATGAATTCGCGGAGGCTGCGGGCTGCCTTTCAGAAGCTGAAAAGCGACTCGGAGAAGCTGGCGGAGGGATCCGCGCAGCTTAAGGAAATGGTTCAGAATTCCAGTCCCCATACCTACTCGATAGGAATCTTCAAGAAGGCCGAGGAACTCGAGAAACTGGCCAGAAAAATCAAGAAACGGGTCAAGCGGGGGTTCCGATGAATCCAGGGCTGGTCTCCGGCGGGCCAGGCTCAACCGCCGTCAATCCGTCTGGACTGGCGTTCACGATGGCGTTCCAGAGCCAACTGGATTAGTCGGTCAATCAGCTCGGAGTAGGGCAGCCCGCTGGCCTGCCACAGCTTGGGGTACATGCTGATCGATGTGAATCCGGGAATCGTATTGATTTCATTGACATAGATGTCTTCCGTGGTTCTTTCCAGAAAGAAATCGACTCTGGCCATTCCCCGGCACTCGAGCACCCGGAAGGACCTCAGCGCCATTTCCCGGATCTCTTCCACCTGGTCCGGCCGGAGCTTTGCGGGAACAACCAGTTCCGCGCTATCGTCCAGATATTTGGCCTGGTAGTCATAGAAGCCCGAACGGGGGACGATCTCACCCGGGAGGGATGCTTGCGGATCGGTGTTCCCCAGCACCGAACACTCGATCTCGCGTGCGTCCAGAGCCTTTTCCACAATGACCTTACTGTCATACTCTCCCGCCAGAGCTAGAGCCTTGGAGAGCTCCTCCGCCCCTCCCGCTTTGCTGATCCCGATGGACGATCCCAGGTTGGCCGGTTTCACGAAGCAGGGGTAACCCAGCTTGACAGCCACTTCCCGTTCCAGCTCCTGCTCCCGATTCATCCAGTGGTCCCATTGGAAAGCCAGGAAGGGAGCCGTAGGCAACCCCCCTTGCTGAAACAGGCGCTTCATCACGTCCTTGTCCATGGCCACGGCGGATCCCAGCACACCGGCGCCGACGTAAGGGACATTGGCCAGCTCAAGCAGGCCCTGGATGGTGCCGTCTTCTCCGAATGGACCGTGTAGCACCGGGAAAACCACGTCGATGGACGTCCGCCGGCCCACCTGGGGACCGGGAGCCTCGACTTGAATCAACTGTTCCGAAGGGGTCGGCTCGGCAGGCAGGAGGACGGGGGCTCCCTGCTGCAGGATCTTGGTGAACTCCCCCACCAGGAATCCCGGATCGACGCGCCAGTACCCCTTTTTGGTGATTCCAATGGGGATGACGTCGTACTTGGCCCGATCGATGGCCGACAAAATCGACGCCGCCGACCGCAACGAGACTTCATGTTCTCCGGACTTGCCGCCGAACAGCAAGGCCACGGTGATCTTTTTCATTGGCTCGTCCGAAGCTCCCTGTTTCGCTCTGTGTCAGCCGCCCCATCGAATGGGACGGGGGCGTGCCTGGGTGAATAGTGAATAGTGGAGAGTGAAGAGTGAAGACCTATTTGATCGACACGCAATGCATCTTGTCGGTCTCGGCGCAGTCCTTCGAGTAAGCGCAGTCAGGTCATCAGGCGCTTCCCCGTTCCCGAAACCCTCGGCCGACTCCACTCCCCCCTTCAAACTTCATCCTTCAAACTTCAAACTTCATCCTTCAAACTTCACTACGGCGTAAGCCGATAAATGGTCCGGGGGAAGGGAATCGCCTCGCGGACGTGTTCCAGCCCGCAGATCCAGGCCACCACCCGTTCGATACCCATGCCAAAGCCCGAGTGAGGGAAGTTGCCGTATCGGCGCAGGTCCAGATACCACTCGAAGGCCTCGGCCGGCAGGCGATGCTCCTGGATCCGTTGGCAGAGAAAATCCAGGCTGGTGGCCCTCTGTCCTCCACCGATGATCTCACCGTAGCCCTCCGGAGCCAGGACGTCAGCCGAAAGCGCCACTTCCGGACGATTGGGGTCAGGCTCCATGTAAAAAGCCTTGGCCTCGGAAGGGTAGCGGTGAACCATCACCGGGCGGTCAAATTGTCGCGCCAACAGGGTTTCGTCGGCTCCCCCCAGATCGCTGCCCCATTCGATGGTCGAGCCCTTGGATTTCAGGATGGACACGGCTTCATCGTAGGTGAGTCGGGGGAAGGGAGGGGCAATTCTCCGGAGCGGCCCCAATTCCCGGTTCAGGGTGGCCAGTTGGGAGTCGCAGTTGCCCAGCACCCGGCTGAGAATCTCCGATATGAGGTCTTCAGCCAGAGCCAGGATATCCTCCAGCGTGGCATGGCTGACTTCGGGCTCCACCATCCAGAACTCGGTGAGATGGCGGCGGGTCTTCGATTTCTCGGCCCGGAAGGTGGGACCGAAGGAGTAGACTTTGCCGAAGGCCGCTGCCGCTGCCTCGTTGTAGAGCTGCCCCGATTGGGTCAGGTAAGCCTTTTCATCGAAATAGGGGACCTCGAACAGGGTAGTGGTGCCTTCACAGGCGGCCGGGGTAAAGATCGGGGTGTCGACCAGGGTAAACCCGCGCTGATCGAAGAAATTGCGGGTGGCTGCGATCACTTCGTGCCGGACCTTGAGGATGGCGTGCTGTCGGGACGACCGTAGCCACAGGTGGCGCTGGTCCAGCAAGAACTCGATGCCATGTTCCTTGGGGCTGATGGGAAAGGGCCGCTCCGCCGGAACCCGCTGGATGGTCTTCAAATCCGTGACCTCCATCTCGACTCCCCCGGGAGCCGTCTTGCCTTCAGGGACTCTTCGGACGATTCCGGTGACCTCCAGGGAGGACTCCTGGGTCAGATCCTTGGCCTGTTGGAAAACATCAGGTGAGACCGCGTTCCTGAGGATGATCGCCTGCATCAGCCCGGTTCCGTCTCGCAGAACCAGGAAGATGATCCTTCCGCTCGATCGATGGTGGTACAGCCATCCTCGGACGGTCGCTGAATTTCCCTCGTGATGGGCTGCGTCCCGAATCGCGATTTCAGCCATCACTCCTCCTTCTCTACCGTTTTCCGCGCCGCCTCCCAACAGGTTTCCAGGCGGTCGCGGGCCTCTCGAGCCGACCTCAATGCAGTTCGGAAGTCCCTCTCTCCCCCGTGAAACTCCAACAAGAAACAGCCGTCGTAGCGGGAGTCTGCCAAGCCCCGCAGGATTTCCGGCCAGGGAGCTGTTCCGGCAAACGGGGGCAGGTGTTCATCCCGGTATCCATGGTTATCGTGGAGATGGGTGGTGAGGATCCACTTCCCGGCAGCCGTGATCTGGCTTGCCGGCGTGGATTCCAAGTGCGCGTGTCCGGCGTCGAAGCAGATCCCGACGCCTGTCAGGTCCGCTTCCTGCAGGAACCGACCCATCCTCTCCAGAGAAAGTCTGTTGGGAATGTTCTCCAGTGTCAAGCGAACCCCTCGGTCTCCGGCAAACGGAACCAGGATCTCCAGACTCTGGTAGATGGCGTCCAGGTGCCGGGGGCGATATCGATCCTCCAGTGTCCCCGTGTGTATCACACCCAGCGGACAGGGAACCCTCTCGGCGAATTCCAGCGCTCTACGGGCCTCGTCCACCGCCTGGGTCCTTCGGTGAGGTTCGGTGGCTGCAATGGAAAGCGGGGTTTGAATCTTGCCGGGCCGGTATTCCAGACAGTGGGGCAGGTGCAGAGAGTGAAGAAAAGACTCCTGATCCTGCAGCCAGGCGGCCACCTCGCGCCCGAGTTGGCTGTCTCGATAGTCGAAATGGGGCCTCACGGCCAGGATTTCCA
This sequence comes from Candidatus Versatilivorator vitaminiformans, assembly GCA_027493295.1. GTDB lineage: Bacteria > Acidobacteriota > Terriglobia > Versatilivoradales > Versatilivoraceae > Versatilivorator > Versatilivorator vitaminiformans. Next base: position 3,959 of record JAPVWS010000090.1, read on the forward strand.
ACCGTTGAAAGCCTTGGCGACGCAGAGCCCTCAGTCTGTCCAGATCCAATCGATCCTCGATGAACAGATAGGTGGAAATACCTGGCTGCATGGCGGTTCAAGGGCCGGAGGCGGAACGGGCAGACGTAGGCTGGAGGCGGGATCGAGGGAAGAGGGCCTGGCCGCACTTGCTCTGATCGACCAGGGATACTATCATCATTCAGGTTGGTCCGAGTCCGGATTGCGGCCCGGTGCCAGGGAGCATGCCTTGAACTTGAACAAGAAGAGCCGTCGCAAGAACGCCCCCGGTAGGTCCCGAGACGGGATCTCGGAGGCGATTCTTCGATCCCACCAGGTGGAAGACCAGACCCACGCCGAAACCCTCTACCTGAATAATCTGGTTCGCGACAAGAGGCGTGTCGTGGTGAAGCTGCTCAATAACGAAGAGATTGAAGGGTGGATCGAGTACTACGACAAGCGCTTTATCCGCGTGACCCGCAACCGCGAAGCCAACATGTTCATCTACAAGCACCAGATCAAGTATATCCAGGAACGCTGATCCATCATTCCAGGTCCGTCAGAATCCCGGCCAGGCGGGCGGAGAATGCGGAACGGGGAAGAATCCAGCGGGCTCCGGCCTTGCGGGCTTCCTCGGCAAGCTCGGTCTGAACGTGGGAAAAGTAAGCCAGAACGGGAATAGCGTCCGGTCCGGGCGAGTCCCTGAGTTCCCGAATGGCGCGAACCGGCTCAGTCGTTCGTCCATTGAGGTCGATGATGATGAGCTTGACATTCTCCGGGTCGGCGTTCTGGAGAAGTTCCCGGGGGGTCTTCAGGAGCCGGGCGGGGACGGAGCACAGCCGGGCCGTGGAGGCGATTTTGCTCGAAAAGAAAAGATCGTCCACCAGTACCAGAACTTCATCAGGCATGACAGGGTCTCCGGTTATTGGTGCCCCCGCCCTGGTGGGCGGATCATACAGTGAGAAACAGGGGCCTCTTACGAACGTCGGAGAACGGGTCCCCCAACGGCTCGACTGTGGGCTGCGCTTTCGGGGCGCCGCGTTGGCCCCCCTCCGGCTCGGCTGCAGGCTGCGGCCCGGTCGAAGGGACGCCGCGTTTGCCTCGCCGACTCCCCCTCAAGGGG
>JAPVWS010000091.1 GCA_027493295.1 Candidatus Versatilivorator vitaminiformans
ATCCTGGCCGAGCGCGGCGTTACCGAGAAGGCCCAGGAACTGCTGGAAGCCTACAAGGAAGAGGCGGTGCGTTCCCTGCGCTTTCTCTCCAACCCGACACTGAAGGGATTGCTGCGCCGGGTGGTGGGCAAGATCTTCGGCGAGCAGTTCATCGAGGGCTACTGCAGTGAGTTTGAGGCTCGAAATGCTGCAAGTCGCGCGGCTGGCCCCCAACCTGCTGCGCGAAGCCACTGAGCGGGTCGACGACTTCCTGCGGAACCAGATCAATCCGGACGGAGGATTCCGGGATCGCGCCGGTCGCAGCGATCTCTACTACACCGTCTTCGGCCTTGAAGGTCTGATCGCGCTGCGCCAGCAGCCGCCCTACTCCCGGATACGCCCCTTTCTGGAAGGCTTCGGGGACGGTGAAGGCCTGGACCTGGTCCATCTGGCCTGCCTGGCCCGCTGCTGGGCGGCGTTTCCTTCCGGCAGCCTCCCATCCCAAACCGCCCGGCGGCTGGCCGAGCGCCTCGATGCCTTTCGGACCCGGGACGGGGGATACGCTTCCACCCCGGGCAGCCCCTCGGGGACCGTTTACCACGGCTTCCTGGCGCTGGGGGCTCACCAGGACGTGGGAGTTCCCCTCCCCGACCCGACGGGGTTGGGACGCTCGGTGCAATCCCTTCAGTTGGACAGCGGGGGCTTTGCCGGCCGCCAGGGCCTGGCGGCCGCCTCCACTCCCAATACCGCGGCCGCCCTGACCCTTCTTCGGCAGCTCGGAACCCCTGCCCTGCCCGGAGGCTCCGACTGGCTGTTGGGGCAGTCCTGCCCCGACGGCGGATTTCGGGCGGGCGAGGGCACTCCGATTCCCGACCTGCTGTCTACCGCCACTGCGCTGCACGCTCTCGCCGGAATGCAGGTTTCCTTCGAGCATCTCAAGGAGCCCACGCTGGATTTCCTGGATACGCTCTGGACCAACCGGGGAGCCTTCTACGGAAACTGGACCGACGAAGCGGCCGACTGCGAATACACCTGGTACGCCCTGCTCGCCCTGGGCCACCTGAGCCTGTGAGGCTTGTGTAGGGGTCGTCCACCCGGGAGCGATCTTCTTGGAGGACCCATGGCCCATACCTCCGGTAATTGACGCGGGGAGAGTACGCTCATACACTACGTTCATGGCCAGAAGAATAAACAAATCAACCTACTCGCTCGACCTTGAATCAGTGCGGTCTCTGGAGGCGTTGGCACGCCACTGGAAGGTATCGGAGTCCGAAGCGTTGCGCCGGGCCCTGAGAATTGCGGCAAGAGAAGCGGGACCGGGTAAGACTTCCACGGAATCTCTCGACCGATTGCAGGCCTCGCTGCGGGAGCGCAAGGTCAATCTCACGCAGTGGGCGCAGGACGTGAACCACGAGCGGCGCGCGGCAGCAGGCCCTCGGTCTGCAACGAATCGCCTACATTGACAGCCGACGCTGGTTGTCGTTCCCCCGGGAGCGCGGGCGTCCCGCCCGCATCCTTATTCCTGCAGACAGCCTCCCATCCACTGCCACTCCCGTGCAAAGCGCACCAAACCTGCCTTTACCAAGTGACGGTAGGCAACTGCACCGTGCCCAATCGATTGAAACGCGGGAGGTAGCTACGGTCGTGCCAAACTTTGTGCGGGCGGGACGCCCGCGCTCCCGGGGGCTTTCTTCATGAGCTGCATTGTCTCCACCGCGAAAAATGAAGTTAGAATTTCAGGTGTGGAGCATGCGCCAAGCAGGGGGATTTGAGCGCTCGCCACGAGAACGACGATAATCGATGACCTCTCTCCCAGACCTTGATCGCGAACAAGTGAGGCAGGCCCTTGCCCGGGCCACCGGGAAGCTGCTGGATTCACGGGTCCCGGCGGGCCATTGGGAGGGCGAGTTGTCCAGCAGCGCTCTCTCGACCGCCACGGCGGTGCTGGCATTGGCCGTGGTTCTGAGGGAGGGGGAAGGACGGCTGGACCAGGCTCTGCTGGCCGTGTGCCGCGGGATGGCAGTCCGGGGAACCGACTGGCTGGTTGAGAATCGGAACCCGGACGGTGGCTTCGGCGATACGGTGGAGAGCCCCAGCAACCTGAGCACCACGGCGCTGGTCTGGGCGGCCCTGACAGCGTCGGAGAGGAATTCCGAGGTAGCACTGGCGGCCACGCGGGCCTGGCTCAGCCAGAAGGCCGGAAGCCTCGATGCCGATGCGCTGGCCGCGGCCATTACGGACCGCTACGGAAAAGACCGGACCTTTTCGGCGCCCATCCTGACCGCCTGTACCCTGGCCGGTGCCTTTGGAGCGGATGCCGGCGCGTGGAATCGGGTCCCCCAGCTCCCCTTCGAACTGGCTGTCTGTCCCCCGCAGTGGTTCAAATGGCTGCGTCTTCCGGTGGTCAGCTATGCCCTGCCGGCCCTGATTGCCATCGGACAGGTTCGCCATCGCTTCCGGTCCACGCGAAACCCCTTGCTGCGCCTGATCCGCTCGCTGGCGCGACGGCGGAGCCTGGAGCTGCTGCAGAAAATTCAGCCGGCTAGTGGGGGTTACCTGGAAGCGGTTCCACTCACCAGCTTCGTGGTCATGAGCCTGGCGGGCAGCGGCCGGGTGGAGCACCCGGTGGTTTTGCGCGGTCTGGACTTTTTGACGGCCACCGCTCGCGGCGACGGGGCCTGGCCCATCGATACCAACCTGGCCACCTGGGTGACCACGCAGGCTCTCGCCGCCCTGGCCGCCGGTAGGAACTTGGAATGCCACCTGGGCAAGGACCAGCGCCGAAACCTCCGCCGCTGGCTGCTGGACCAACAATACCGCAGCCTGCATCCATACACCCATGCCGATCCCGGCGGCTGGGCCTGGACCGATCTTCCGGGCGGGGTTCCGGATGCCGACGATACCGCCGGAGCCCTGCTGGCTTTGAGCCACCTGGGACCCGTCGATGCCGAGTCTGACCAAGCTGCTTGCGCCGGGGTGGAATGGCTGCTCGACCTCCAGAACACCGACGGAGGCATTCCCACCTTTTGCCGCGGCTGGGGGCGGTTGCCCTTCGACCGCAGCAGCCCTGATTTAACGGCCCATGCCCTGCTGGCCTGGTCAAGCTGGCAGCAGGCTGTTCCGCCCAGACTTCGATCCCGTCTGAAGTCGGCTCGAAGGAGCGGTGTGAAATATCTGAGTGTTTCCCAACGTGAGGACGGGGCCTGGGTACCGCTCTGGTTCGGCAACCAATCGGCCCCCCGCGAAGAAAACCCGACCTATGGCACGGCTCGGGTCGTTCTGGCCCTCAACCGCCTGTCCCGCGACGGAGGCGTTGAAGTTGAATACATGAGGGGGCATGGCATCCAGTGGCTCTTGGCCGCACAAAACGCCGACGGCGGCTGGGGCGGCGCCGAGGGAGTGGATTCCACCATCGAGGAAACGGGGCTGGCGGTTCAGGCCCTGGCGGATGCCCTGGAGCTAGCTTCGCCTGCCCGGGGCCCGACGGGAACCTCCCTGGAGGCCGCCGTTCGCAAGGGGGCGAACTGGCTGGTCTCGCAGACCCGAGGAGGGCGGGACTTCAAGCCGTCCCCCATCGGGCTCTACTTCTCCAAGCTGTGGTACTACGAACGCGAGTACCCGGTCATCTTCACCGTGGCCGCCCTGGGCCGCGCGTCCTGCACGGCTTATCGGTGCACTCTGTCCAAGACCTCGGCCGGCGGAGGCGGAAACAAGTAGCTTGCCGCGTAGCCGACGACCAGGTACACCGAGGTGGCCAGTCCCGCAACCGACATCCAGTTAATTCCGCCCAGCGGCCCTTCCAGCAGCCCTTCGGGCAGCACCGCCAGGTCAGGACGCTTGCGGGCTGCGAGACGAATGAACGTCTCCATCTTGTCGGCGTTAGGCGCCTTGTCCCAGGGTTTGCCCCGGAGCGAAACGGCCGCAGCCTTCACAACCTTGTACATGGTTCTCCCTCAGTAAGTCGGCTTTCCTACCCCGCGCGGAGCGTGAAAGCTGCCCCGGGTAAGGCCCCGGCCGGCTTCGATGTAGTCATCCAGCTTCCGCTTGAGGTCGGCCACCACGTCCGGATATTTTCTGGCCACATCGGTCAGCTCGTCGGGATCCTTCTCACGGCTGTAGAGCTGGGGAGGATATTTTCCGGAGTATTCCTCCGGATTCCACACCGCGCTGAAGTTCCATTCGGGGGTTCGCACCGACCCGATCCATCCGTAGGCCATGGTGGCGTAATCGTGAATGCTCCGGGTTCCCCCGGTGACCAGCGGCCAGAAGTCCTTTCCGGTGACCCGCGGGACCGGCTCCAGTTCCAGCCGTCCCAGCAGGGTCGGAACGTAGTCGGGGATCTGGACGAAGCCTCCCACTCTTTGACCGCCGCCCTCCTTGCCGGGCAGGCGGACCAGCAAGGGGAGATGGGTCACCTGCCGGCGAATGCGTTCCGGTCCCTTGCAGAACTGGCCCTGTTCCCCGAGCAGGGCTCCGTGGTCCGACATGAACGCCACGATCGAGTTGTCGAACAATCCCAGCTCCTGAATCGTCTTGAAGACTTCTCCCATCCAGTAGTCCACGCATTCGCTTTCGGCAAAGTAGTTGGCTCTCAGGCGTTTGACTCCCTCCTCCGGAACCTCTACATCATCGTAGGGCGGCGTGGCCCAAGTGGGACCCTTGGCATTGGGCAGGTACTTGTCCAGGAATCTCCTGGGCGGGTCCCAGGGTTCGTGGGGATCGAAGGCTTCCATGTGCAGGAAGAAAGGCTTGTGGCCGTGATTCTCCTTGAGCCAGGCCATGACCTTCCTGGCAGTAATTTCAATGAGGGATTCACCCTCCCGCAGCCAGCGGCGCATGTTCAGATTTCCCTGGTTGATTTCCCACCGCAGGTCGGCCCTGGAAAAGGGGGTGAACTGTTCCAGATAGGCTTCCGGAACCACGTCGGTAATCTCCGGCAGTTGATGGGGCAAGGTGGCGTAGTAGTCGAAGGAATGGCCTCTGATCCAGTCGTAATAGCGATAACCGCGATGAAAGTTGCGGCCGGGTCGGGTGAAGTGGAGAATGTCTGCGATCAGGGCGGTGGCGTAGCCGGCTTCATGAAGGGTTTCGGCCAACGTGACGTCTTCAAAGAACAGTTGATGCCAGCCGGGCATCTGCACCGGGTCGTGCTGCTGGTAGTAGTCGAAGGGAAGGATTCTCCGTCCGGTCATCAGGTTTCGCCGAATGGGAACCGTCGGCAGGGCCTCCGGGTAAGCCTCATCGAAGATGACGCTGTCCTGGGCGAAGGCGTTGAGGTTGGGGCAGTCCACCTGGTTTCCCCCGTAGCAGGCCAGGTTGTCGGCCCGAAAGGTGTCCACGTCCAGCAGGATGAGGTTGAGCCGG
>JAPVWS010000092.1 GCA_027493295.1 Candidatus Versatilivorator vitaminiformans
CGTGCTCGGGAGCGAAGAGCGTAGCGGTCACTACGGTCGAGCGAGCATGGATGCGCTGAGGGGAAAAGGACAAGCCAGGGCACGCCCAGCGCCGTGTGTCACCGCAAGACGTACCAATCAGACCGATGAGGTGCTGAGATGCTGAGAATAGATCGACTATCAAATATGAATCGCGCGGCCTGGTGAGAAATGCGGGATAATGCCCCGACGCGCCAACCTGGAGGCCAATCATGTCTTCTTCCAAAAAATCCCTGCGCATCCTGGTGGCTCCCAACGCGTTCAAGGAGAGCCTGTCCGCCATGGATGCGGCGGCAGCCATCTCTCGGGGGCTTCTCAGAGTGCTTCCCAAGTCCAGAATCACACAACTGCCCATCGCCGACGGCGGAGACGGAACATTGGAAGCCGTGGTCGAAGGCACCCATGGAAAAACCTTCCGGGCGCGGGTCCTGGATCCGCTGGGAAAGAAGATTTTTGCCCAATATGGATTGACCGGCGACGGGAAGACCGCCGTCATTGAAATGTCGAGGGCATCGGGCCTGGCCCTGGTTCCGACCTCACAACGCAATCCCATGCTCTGCACCAGCTACGGCACCGGTCAGATGATCAAGGCCGCGCTCAAACGCGGCGTAAGGGACATCATCCTGGGCATCGGAGGAAGCGCCACCGTCGACGGAGGCGTTGGCGCTTTGCAAGCGTTGGGAGTCGATTTTCTCGATCGGCGAGGCAGGCCGGTCGGTTGGGGCGGCAACGGCCTGAGGTCGATCGCTCGGATCGACATGGGCAGGACCAACGCCCTGCTCAAGCGGGCACGGATCCTGGTGGCCTGCGACGTGGACAATCCCCTGGTCGGCCCCAGGGGATCGGCGGCCGTATTCGGCCCCCAAAAGGGAGCCACCCCGGGCATGGTTCGAAAGCTGGATCAATACCTCGGCAAGCTGGGCCGGCTCATCCAAGAGACGACCGGTCGGGATGTCTCCCAGGTTGCCGGAAGCGGCGCCGCGGGCGGTATTGCCGGAGGGTTCATGGGACTGCTGGGAGCCCGGCTGAGTCCGGGAAGCGACCTGGTGTTCGACCTGCTCAAGGTCGAAGAGCAGGTGAAGAAAGCGGACCTTGCCTTTACGGGAGAGGGTCAGATCGACTTTCAGACGCCCTTTGGCAAAGGACCCGGAATGCTGGCCAAGATTGCCAAGGAACACGGCGTGCCCGTGATCGGCATTGCCGGAAGTGTGGCCGGCGACGTGGGTGGCCTGTATGACCAGGGATTCACCGCGCTCTTCAGTATTGTCTCCTCCCCCGTGACGGTCGAGGCAGCCATCCAAAATGCAGACCAGCTCCTGGAAGCCCAGTCGGAACAGGTGGCCCGGCTCCTCCGTTTCGGCCTGGATTCAGCTTGAGCTGTCACCGGACCCCCTGGGATTCAGCGTGGAAAGGGCGCCATCAGCCACCCCAGTCCCAGGGATACCACCAGAAAGATCACGAAAACGAAAACGCCGTAACGCAGTCGCTCGCGGGGGGTTTCCTTGCTGCTGAGCGCAAAGACTGTCGACACGCAGAAAGCGAAAATCACCAATGCCATAAAGTGTGAAATCACCATTTCAGCGTTTGCGGCCCACGGCGATGTCGTAGGCGTTGAGGGCGGCCAGCAGGTTGAGCAACCCGGCCACGGCCAGATAGGTGGTCCCGTAGTCGAATGACTGGCTCTCAAGGTTACCGGCGCCGTAGCCCCCGAACTTGGCCAGAAAGTACAGAAGTCCGATTCCGAGGTCGGCGAAGAGAAATACGAATTCGATAAACTGCTCGGCGGCCAGCGTATGCAGCTTCCCCCCCAGGCTCAGCCCCAGGCCAAACAACAACAGGATGGGAAAGGCAAACAGAAGGGAGCGTACCCACTTCCCCAGAATCAGGTGTCCCAGCCCCGGAAAGAAGAATCCCCCAAGACCGATCAGAATTGCTTGAATGGACCTGGATTCCATCGGTCAACATTCCTTCAGGCCGGCGGACGTCGCCCGAAGATGGCCGTGCCTACCCGAACCATGGTGGAACCTTCCTCAATGGCCACGGGAAAATCGTGGCTCATCCCCATGGACAGAACCTTCATGCGCACCTTCGGAAGACCAAGATCCGCCAACCGGTCGAACCACTGCTTCAACCGCCGAAAATAGGGCCGCACGGCCTCGCCATCTTCCAGATAGGGGGGAATGGCCATCAGTCCCTGAATCGAGATGAAGTCCAGGTCGACCATACGCCCGGCAAGCTCTTCCAGCTCTTCTTCCGCCACCCCCGCCTTTTGCGGCTCTCGTCCGATATTGACCTGGATCAACACCGAGACCGTCTTGCCCTGTCTGGCCGCCGAACGATCGATCCGCCTGGCCAGATCGAGGCTGTCGACGGTCTGGATCCAATCGAAGGTGGCCACGGCGCGGTTGACCTTGTTCTTCTGGAGCGGGCCGATCAGGTGATACTCGAAATTCAGTCCCGTCAGACGGTCCTTCTTGGACTGGGCCTCCTGAACTCGATTCTCGCCCAGGCAGTCAACGCCGGCCGCAAGCGCCTGGCAGATCCGGTCGGCACCCATCAGCTTGGACACTGCCATGAGCCGCACCGTCTCCGGGCGGCGGCCCGATTTCAGCACCGCTTCGGCAACCGTCTCCATCACCCGCTGGACATTTCCAGCGATGACACCCATCAGTTTGAAGCTCCCGCAAAACGGAATCGCCGACCCGAGGAATTCTTGGCCCCTTTCCGACTCCGGCGATTCCCGAACCCCGCTGACCACCCGATCCCGCAGCTTCAAAAAGGGGCCATCTTACATCAAATCCCGGCCGATTTCCAAACGCCCCGGCAGGCGGGCCGGCACCAGGGTGCGCGCCTTGTTGCACCCTTCGAAAATGTGCTATTTTGCCAAGGATCCCGGCCATGGGGTCGGGCCCGAACCCTGGATTCTCCATGCCTCCATTCGTTTCCTTCGAGGGATTGGACGGCTGCGGCAAGACCACTCAAGTGAGGCTGCTGGCCGACTACCTGACCCGACGCGACATCCAGGTGGCCCTACTGCGGGAACCCGGCGGAACTCCGGTAGGAGAAGCCATCCGCACGCTGTTGCTCACCTCCCGAAGCCGGGGTCTGTCGCCCTTGAGCGAGTTGCTGCTCTATTATGCGGCGCGCAACCAGAACCTCCACCACCAGATCATTCCGGCTCAGGCCGAGGGAAAGTGGGTCTTGTGCGACCGTTTCGCGGATGCCAGCGCCGCCTACCAGGGATACGGGCGTGGACTCGATCTCTCGGTGGTTGAAGCTCTCGATCGCATGGTAAACGGCGGAAGGAAGCCGGACCTCACGCTCCTGATTGACATCGAGCCCTCTCTCTCCCTGGCCCGGGCCAGGGAGAGGAACCGTCGAACCGGGTTGGACGAAGGCCGATTCGAGGCAGAGTCTCTGGATTTCTTCCGTCGCGTCCGGGAAGGATACCTGCAAATTGCAGCGCGGGAACCTAGCCGGGTCCGGGTCCTGAACGGAAGCCAGACCATCGAAGGGTTGCATCGGGAAATCCTGGGGCTGATTTCAACGTTTCTACCGGGGGGACAGGCCTGATGGGATGGAGTGATTTTCTGGGAAACGCCCCCGTTCGAGACCTGATGAGGCGAAGTCTTGTCGAAGGCCGTCTGCCTTCCTCGCTGCTATTTGCAGGCATCGAGGGAGTCGGCAAGGGAACGCTGGCCCACTTCCTGTCCAAGGCGGCCAACTGTCAGAAACTTGAGGATGACTTCTGCGACGACTGCGGGAGCTGCCGCAAGATCGAGCAGCGGTCGCACGCCGACGTTCGAAGCTACGCACCCGACGGAGCCTTCATCAAGATCGATCAGATGAGAGATCTGATTCGCGAGGTCTTTTTCAAACCCTTTGAAGGCCGCCGCCGCGTCTTTGTGATCGACCAGGCCCACCGGCTGCGCCTGGAAGCCGCCAACGCCATTCTCAAGACCCTGGAGGAACCGCCGGAGACTTCCCTCCTCATCCTGGTGACCGATTCCCCCAACGATCTTCCCGGCACCCTCCGGTCGCGCTGCCAGCGCATCCAGTTCTATCCCTTCTCTCCGGCGGAGTTGGAGCGCATTCTCCGGCAACGATCGATCTACCCGGCCCAGGATCTGCCTCTGGTGGGACGGATTTCCCGGGGCAGCCTCGGTAAGGCTTTGAATCTGGACCTGCAGCAGTACCAGGAGACCCGCGGCGAAATGTTGGAGGCGATCCGGGCTTGCGCCGGAGCCTTGTCCTATCACCGGGCTCTGCAAATCACCGAGCCTCTGGCCTCGCCCAGGCAAAAGGGGCAATTCGATTTCAAGACGGGTGTGCTATACGACTTGCTGCGCGACCTGATGCTGATTCAACTGGACGCGCCTGCCGGAAGCCTCACCAATATCGATCTGCGTTCGGAGTTGACCGAAATCGGCTCCCTCCTGACTCTCAGACAAATAATCGATGCCGTTGGCTCTCTCGACCACTTGATGAAGGGACTGGGGCGCAATCTCAACAAGTCGCTGGCTCTGGACCGATTTCTATTCCGACTGAGCGGCGTAAGCGCCACGCCTCCAACCTGAGGCTGGCTTCTTGGGACTTGTGGCGAAGTAGTGCCCATGCTAAACTACCGTTAATCTTGACGCTCACAGGCCACCTTGAAATTACCCCGCGGGTCAGCGCTGTGATACGGCTGTTGCCCAGCCAATGAGTTTCTTATCGCCCGTCCTGAATTGATCGCAGGATTCCGCGAGTCCTTCGGAACGCGGAAGACTTGAGTTCTCTTGACAAGCGGCAGTAATTGAGTGGAAGCCTGGCGGTGGGGCAGTCGGCCTGCCGCGACTCTGCACACAATTCAGGCAAAGCCGGGAGGAGGATTTTCCATGAATCGTCGGCTCATCCGTCCGTCGCTATCGGACATCAAAGACAAGATGACCGTGCGATCTCAAAAGAAGCGCCCCACTCCTCCGGAACAGACCAACGCCGAAAGCTTCTACTACCTGAAGCAGATGCAGAACAGGACGCCGATGGTTCTGGTCTTCCACGACGGCGAACGAATGGAGGGAGTCATCGAGTGGTACGACCGCAATTGCATCAAGTTCAACCGTGATCCCGAACCCAATATTCTGGTCTTCAAACACGGCATCCGCTACATGTACAAGGAGGACGAGGACAAATCAACCGACGGTTGAGATCGGTATGGCTGTTACGGTTCCTCTTTGATCCAACCCGCTCCCGGAACGCGAAAGGAAGTATTCCCATGAAAAAGCTTGGATTGTCGGTTGCGTTGCTCGTCACCCTGACGGCGCTGGTTCTGTCTCACCCCCATATCCGCAAGACCGTCGGCGCTTCAGCCGAGGGGGTTCAGCTCAAGTTGAGCTACTTCACCCTCCCCTACAACGCTGAGCACCTGGCCGAAATCAAGGAGGGATTTGTCTTTCATTGTGGCCGTGCCACCCTGGAGATCAGTGGAACTGTCGAAAGCGCGGGAGCGAAGGTCTCAACCGGGCAATACGATCTCCGGGCCAAGGCCGAATCCGCCGACAAGTGGACCCTGCTGCTCATACCCAAGGCCCCCGAGGGCTCCGGAGGCCAGCAGGGCTCAAGCCGCGAAATCCCTCTCGAGAGCCGATCGGCAACGGGAGACCACAAGGCCCACCACCTGAATCTGGACTTGATCAGCGGGCACGGCGACACCGACGGCAAGCTGATTCTCTCGGTGGCGTTCGGATCCAGAACGGTCGAGGGGATCCTCTCTCTTCCGGCTCCCGGAGCCTGAGGAATCGCGGTGGGCTCGACCATTCTCAAGCAGCGCCTGGCGCTCCCCCAACCTCTGCTGGTCCCCGCCTGCTACGACATGGTTTCCGCCAAAGTGGTGGAGCGCTGCGGCTTCGAGGCCGTCTACCTCTCCGGGTTCGGGCACTCCGCCTCCCACCTTGGCCTCCCCGACGCCGGCTTGATCTCCTTTTCCGAGATGCTGGAGCGGTTGCACCACCTGGTCCGCAGCGTCGGCATCCCCGTCCTGGCAGACGCCGATACGGGATTCGGCGGAGTGGTCAATGTGCGCCGGACCGTGGAGGAATACGAAGCGGCCGGAGCCCAGGCCATCCAACTGGAAGATCAGTTGATCCCCAAGAAGTGCGGGCACACGCCGGGAAAGCAGTTGGTTGAAGCTTCGGAGATGACGGGTAAGCTGGAGGCAGCCGTCGCCGCCAGGCGCAGCGACCGATTTCTGATCATCGCCCGAACCGATGCCATAGCCGTCACCGGATTCGACGATGCCATTCGCAGGGGAGAACTCTACCAGCAGGCGGGAGCCGACATCATCTTCATCGAGGCACCGACCAGCCTGGATCAGATCGAGCGGATCAGCGCTTCCTTTCACAAACCGCTCATGATCAACCTGGTCGAACGGGGGAAGACTCCCCTGCTCTCCCTGGAACAACTCCAGACCCTGGGATACAAGGTCGTCGCCTACGCCTTGACCACCCTGATGGCCTCGGTCCGGGCCATGGAACGCACCTTGTCGAAGTTGAAGGAGGGGGGCTCACCCGAAGACTACCTGGACGAACTGGCCACTTTCGAGGAGCTGGATCAACTGCTGGGCTTCCCGGAATGGCGTCAATGGGAAAACCGGTTCCGCCAGCCGAGCGGATGAGCGGCGCCGGGCGCCAGACTTCCCCCCTATCAATCTCCCCGTCGTGGATATCTTCCTGTCTGGCTTGTCGGTTCGAGGTACGTCCCGCTAGCTCGTCCGATCGGAAGCATCCAGCGCGGAACGAAAGGCCCGGATATGGGCCGGGGTGGTGCCGCAGCAACCGCCGATGAAGTAGGCTCCTTCCTTCAGGAGGTCGGGCAGATGGCCGGCCATTTCCTCGGGGGTCTGGGTGTAGTAGCTCCTGAGGTCGTCGTCCAGTTGAGGCATCCCCGCGTTGGGGTAGGCCATCATCCGTTTCGGTTCCATCTGCCTGGAGACCATGGCCTCCCGTAGCTCCCGCACCCCCTGGATGGCATAGGGCATGCCCGTATGCTCCTCCCTCCTGGGTTCGGCGCCGCAGTTGAGGCCGAGCAGGTCCACGTGCTCCAGCAAATTGTCTCCCCCCGACAACTCGCCCGCCGAAAAAATTTCCAGCAGATCGGGGGCCGAATGTCCCCAGTCCGTCCTGTAGGTCACCTTGCCGCTGTCACGGTCCCGGGTGTACTTGTAGGTGAGGTTGACGGCAACCGGAAGTCCGTACTGGCGGGCCACATCGACGACCATGGACGCCTCCCGGGCCGAAAACATGGTCTCGATGCAGAAGAAATCGACGCCGCCTTCCGCCAGGGCGTCAGCCAGTCTTCGGTGGGCATCTCTCACCAGGTGGTTGGCGATTCCGAAGGTGGTGTCGCCGCTGTCGGCTTCGATAGCTCCCGGGGAGGGTCCCAGCGAGCCCGCGATATAGGTCTCCTTGCCGCTTCTCTCGACCGCGGCCTTGGCATGCTCCACGGCGGCTCTGGCCAGACCGTCGCAACCGGCGGGATCTTTCCCGGCCATCTTGAGGTGCAGAGTGGATCCCACGAAAGTGTTGGTGCCGATGGCATCGGCTCCGGCTTCGATATAGGCGCGATGGATGCTGACCACATCTTCCGGATGCAATTCGTTGGCCACGCTGCTGTTGGGCAGCTCAATGCCTCTGGCGAACAGTTGCGAGCCGAACCCCCCGTCATAGAGGAGAGGCTTCGGCTGCTTGAGTCTTTCCGATAGAGGAATCATGGAGCTCCTTTATTGATGAAAGCTTCAGCTCGCCGTTGCAATTTTCCCTGTCAAGCCGCCCGCGCACACCGGCTGACGGATGCAAACCCAACGCCTGCCGGCGCCAGCGATCTTCCGAGACACAACCGTTCCTCAGAGATCCATCAGTTCCCGCACGTACTTGGGGGCCGGTGACCCAAAGGACAGCATTCTGTCGTGAAAGGCCTTGAAATCCTTCAGGGGTCCATGCCTGGCTTCGTAGGCATCCCGTATGGCATTGATTTCACGGTTGCCCACATAGTAGGTCGAGAGCTGGGTCGACGTCAGGCAGGCCCTGCGCCACTTGCCGGCCGCCTCGCCCTCTTCCTGAAATCCCTCGTTCATCATCAGATCCATGGCCTCTTCGCGGCTCATGCCGCCGGCATGGACCTGTTGATCGATGACGGCATTGAGGATCAGCCGCAGGCGCATCTTCAACTGCTGCATCTTGACTGACGGCCCGCCAAAGCCCTTTTCCGCCATGAGCTGCTCGGCATAGGTCGCCCACCCTTCTACAAAGGTTCCGCTGCTGAAAATGGCTCGTATCCTGGTAGGGGCACGGAACCGGTTGGCATGGGCGATCTGGAGATAGTGCCCCGGAGTGGATTCATGTATGGTCAACTCCTGCAGCATATAGTCATTGTACTCCCGAAAAAACGACCTCACGCGATCGGCCGGCCAGTCGGCAGGAGTTGGTGAGATGGCGTAGAAGGTCTCACCCCGAGTTTCCAGAGGGCCGGGAGAATCGCAGTAGGCCACGGCCACGCCCCTCTGGAACTCCGGCATCACGATGATCCGGATAGGTTCCCGGGGAACCGTGACCAGCTCCTGTTCCCGGGTGAAACGGGTGGCCTCGTCCAGGGACTGACGGGCCTTGTCCACAATGCTCTCATTGTCCGGATGGGAATCGGCCAGCTTGTCAAGCACCTCGGTGACCAGGGATTTCGAATCCTGTGGCAGGCGCCCATGGGGGAAGAGGCGGGGATAGAGGAGGCGGGCGGTTGCAGCAAGGTCTTCGCCGGTACGTTTCAGATCCTGCATGGCGGCTTGGCGAATCTCCTCCAGGGACAGATCCGATTCCAGGGTGTGCCTCAGCTTGTCCCTGTACAGCCGTTCCCCCAGCCTGAAGTCGCCTCGCGCTCTCGGGAGCAGATCCTCTTCCAGCCATCGGCCATAGTCCTCCAGGGACTGGACGGCTTGCTTCCGGGCCTGGAGAAACGACTCCTCCAGGCCGGGTATCCGGTCCAGATAGGGTTGCAGCCCCTCGGCAATGAGGCGCAGGGTGCCCCGATTCTGCTGAATTGCGGTCTCGGTATGGATCCTGGGGGGATTGGCCAGATTGGCCTTGGCCGCCGCGACTACGGCCGGAACAGCCTGAAGCCTCTCTTGAAGCTTGGCCATTCTTTCCGGCAAGGGCGCGAACTCGCGCGCTACCAGGGAATAGACGGCGCTGCCCACGTTGTAGACCATGGGATTCCACCGGTATTCCTTCAAGTCCTCCAGCCGAAAAATCATGGACTGGATATTGGCTTTCAGGATCCGGTAGTCCACCCGGTTGACCTCGCTGAGCCGCGCCGGATCCATGGTCTCAAGCCGCCGGAGAGATTGGCGTTGAAAGGAGAGGTCCCGGTCCACACCGTCACTGGAGTAATCGTCAAGACGGTGGTCGTAGCGGTGGTCTCCCAGTTGGGTGGCCCACTCGGGCCTCATGGCCAGCAGTTCCTCCACGTAGCCCTCAGCGAAGGACTCGAACGCGGCATCCTGACCAGGCCTCCACCAGCACCCCGCGCCAAGCAGCAAGACCCAGGCCGCCCATCTCTTCATGAGTCCCTCACGAAAGTCGGACAGAGTTTCCAGCTCTCAAACCGGGAATCCGGCCCCATCTGTCCCCACCGGCCCCAGTCCATTCCCAAAACTGCCAGGGGATGGTAGCATAGCCGGAGCTTGCGCGCCTAACCCCCAGTCCTTGCCTCATTTACAAGGAGGACTGCCGGGGAAACCCCTGGATCTGGTTCCGGTCAATCGGCCAAGGCAGGCAGCCTGAAGCGGTTGAATCGGGGACCGGTCCCGCAAGCTCTGATCCCGGTCGGCCCCGCGGGGAATAGAGAGTCCAGTTGCCGCCGGAACGTCGAGACAAGGAGGATTCATGGCCAGCAAGGGCGTAAAGATCTTTGGTGTCATTCTGGGGGTTCTTTTGATCCTGTTCGGGATCATGGTCTTTGCACTGATTCGTTTCACCCGGCCGGCCGAAGTCAAGGTCCGGAGCGACTCCGTACTGGAACTCACTATCGCCGGTGAACTGTCGGACCTGCCACCAACCTCTCCCCTGGCGCAATTCACCGGGCAAGGAAAATTCTCCCTGCTGGAGATGGGACAGGTCTTGCGGGCCGCCGCCGAGGATGAGCGCATTGCCTCGATCTATTGCAGGATTTATCCCGTGCAATCGAGTTGGGCAAGCGTGGAAGAGATCAGGTCCTTCATGCACCAATTCAGGGAATCCGGCAAGAAAATCTACACCTACCTGTCATTGGATCTGGTCAGCGACAAGGACCTTTACCTGGCGTCGGCTGCCGACGAGATCCACCTGAATCAGGATTCGGCCCTGATGGTCAATGGCCTGGTGGCCGAAGTCAGTTTCTACAGCAAGATGATGAACAAGCTGAAGGTCCGACCCGACGTGCTCCAGTTCAAGGAGTACAAGAGTCCCGAAAGCTACACCCGATCCGGAATGACCCCGCAGTTCCGATCCATGTACCGGAGCCTGTTGTCCGACATTCAGCAACGCCTCAAGCAGGCCCTGAGCCAGGAGCGCGGGATCGAGCCGGAGGAGTTGGATCGTCTGATGCAGAAGGGGATCCTGAGCTCATCCTCGGCCCTGGCCGCGGGACTGGTCACCCACCTCGGATACGAGGACGAAATTCGAGAACGGTTGAAAACCGAGTCCTCCGAAGGCGAACCGGAATACCGTTCCATATCGGCGTCGGACTACCTGAAAGCCGTCAAGCGCCGCAAAAAGCGCTCCCGACCGCACAAAGTGGCGCTGCTGGGCGGCTTCGGTCCGATCATGACCGGACGGAGCGATGAGACCTGGGAGAATACCATGGGAGGAGACACCATCGTGTCCAGGTTGAGGAAGATCCGGAAGGACAAGAGTATGAAGGGTCTGCTCTTCCGCGTAAACAGCCCGGGGGGCTCTGCCGTGGGATCCGACAAGATCTGGCGCGAGATCAGACTCATGGAAGAGGCCGGGAAACCGGTGGTGGTCAGCATGGGGGGAGTGGCCGGCTCGGGTGGTTACTACATCTCCATGGGGGCCCGAAAGATCGTGGCTCAGCCTTCCACCGTCACGGGCTCTATCGGGGTGATTTTCATGAAATTCAACCTGAGCGGGCTATTCGATCAATGGCTGGGAATCACCGTAGACCGGGTGAAGCTGGCCGAAAACGCCGACATCCTTTCTCCCACGACCTCCCTCAACTCCAGTCAGAGAGACGAAGTCGAGGAGTGGATGAACCATATCTATACCACCTTTGTCGAGAAGGCGGCCGAAGGACGCCACCTCACCGTGGAGGAGCTGGAACGTCAGGCCGGCGGCCGTATCTTCACCGGGCAGCAGGCCAGGCAGCGCCGACTGATCGATGCGGTGGGTGGACTGAATACGGCGTTGGATCTGCTCAAGCAGGAACTGAACATTCCCGCGGAGGAAGAGGTGGAACTGGTGCTCTACCCCAAGCCCAAGAGCCTGTGGGAGAGCCTGCTCGAAGGGGATTGGGCTCAAGTCTCCAGGCGCGGGCAAACCCTGGAGGCATTGCTCGAAGAGCGGCTGTCGGAGGTCACCCATCCGGCTCCCTGGCTGATCGTCCCAGAGCTGAGGATTCACTGACCGCCGCCCCCGTGAGCAATGCGGGCTCGCTTCAGGCTTCGGTGGGATCCGATTCCAGGATTTGTACCAGGACCTGGCTGACTCGAAGCTTCTCCACCCGGTGAACCACCATCTTGAGGTTGCCATGGATGGACTCGGCCCCTTCGGAGGGAATATTCCGCCAGTGGTTTACCAGGTAACCGCCAAGGGTGGTGACGTCATGGTCTCCGTTGAACTGGGTTCCAAAGGCTTCCTCCAGGTCGTGCAGCGGCGTGGAGCCATCCACCAGAAATTTACCCTCGCCGAGCTTGACGATTAAAGGAGCTTCCTGGTCGAATTCGTCCTGGATCTCTCCTACCAGTTCCTCCAGAACATCTTCCAGTGTAACCAGGCCCAAGGTCCCCCCGAATTCGTCCACCACGACTCCCATGTGACACTTCCTTTGCATGAAGGTCTTCAGCATCGTCTCCAGAGAGGCGAACTCCGGGAAAAACAGGATCTCCCGGCAGATCGATTCCAGGTCGACCGGCTCGGTCCCGGACTGAATCTGCCAGAGCAGGTGCTTGATGTGGACCATTCCGACCACGTCGTCGAGCGTCTTGCGGCAGACCGGAAACCGGGTATGGCGATAGGCCTTGACGATCTCGAGGTTCTGTTCCGGCGACATCTCCAGGTAGAGGGCGTCGATCTTGTTTCGGGGCAGCATGATATTGCGCGCCTGCAGGCTCTTCAGGCTGAAGGTCCTGCGGAGAATGCGGCGGCTCAACGAATCGTGGGAGACTCCCGGACCCGATTCGGAAAGAAGCATTCGCAGTTCTTCCTCGGAATGCCCCACCTCATGCTCACTGGCCGGTCGAAGGCCCACCGCCCTGAGAATGCGGTTGGCCACCCTGTTCAGCAGCCAGATGGCGGGATAAAAGGCCTTGTAGAATAGGGTCAGGGGGATGGCTGCCCAGAGCGCGGTGGCTTGAGCCCGCTGGATGGCCAGCGACTTCGGCACCAGCTCACCCACGACGATGACAAGAAACGTGATGAAGACGAACCCGACGACGACGGAAAGAGAAGTGACCAGCTCCGGAGAGTGCACCCCCAATCCCGAGAGCAGCGGCCGGAGCATCTCGGCCACAAAAGGCTCTCCCAGCCAGCCGAGACCCAGGTTGACCAGGGTGATGCCCAGTTGGGTCGCCGACAGGTAGGTATCCAGGTGGCGGATGACGTTCTCGGCGACCTTGGCGCGCCGATGCCTCTTTCTGGCCAGGGTCTCGATCTGAGTAGAACGGACCTTGACGATGGCAAATTCGGCTGCAACGAAGAAGCCGTTCAAAAAAACCAGAAAAAAGATGGCCAGCAGCCTGAGTGAAACGCCGAGGAAGGTTAAATGTGGCGGGTCGTCCATTGATTCCGAGAGTCAGAATCCAGCAGGAAATCTATTTTACCATCAATTTCATTCCGCAGCCTCCATCACGGCTGCAAAGACACCGTCCGATCGAGTCACAAGCGGCGGCAGCCAAAGGAACCCGTCCCGGCAAAAGGGATTCAACTCCTCGTAGGGCTTCAATCCCTCATCGTAGACGGTCTTGAACCGGAACCCCGGGTGGCTCGCCAGGAAGCGCTCCACCACCTGTTCGTTCTCCTCCGGTTCCAGGGAACAGGTGGCGTACACCAGGGTTCCCCCCGGTTTCACCAGGTCGGCGGCATTGTCCAGCAGACTGAACTGCAGCCCCGCCAGCCTGGCGAGATCTTCCGCCCGCAGGCGCCAGCGGATCTCGGGATTGCGTCGCAGGGTCCCGGTTCCGGAGCAGACCGCGTCCACCAGAATCTTGTCGAACCTCGCTGACAGCGGCAACGGCCGGGTCCCGTCGGCCACCACCCAGCTCAAGCCGGGCCATTGCTTCCCGTGACGCTCCCTTGAAATCCGGAGCCGAGCGAAATTGGAGTCCAGGCCGACAACGCTCGCCTGTCCTTTCCCCAGTTGGACCATGTGGGAGGCCTTGCCTCCGGTGCCGCTGCACAGATCCAGGCACGCATCCGAGGGCTTCAGCTCCAGCAAACGGGCAATCACCTGGGACCCGGCACCCTGAATGGCAAGCTGTCCGCGCTGGTATAGCGATGACTTGGTCAGGTCTCCCTCATCGACTACCCAAATCCCCTCCCCCAGGTGATGGGGGGATACGCGACAGCCCTCCGCTTCCAGGATGGTGACCATCTCTTCCTGTCCCAATCGGGGCGAGTTGGAACGGAAATGCACCCTGGGAGGGAAGTTGTTTTCGTGCAGAACGATGGAGGCGTGCTTCCAACCCCAGCGTTCGATCCAGCGGTTCACCAACCATTCGGGGTGGGAACAACGGAGGCTGAGTCCCCGGCCGGAATGCAGCGGCAACTGGCTGCATGCCCGCTCGAAACCAGCCTCGTCGGTCTTACGCAGCACCGCGTTGACCAGGCCGGTCGCGGAACGCTTCCCGGACTCCTTCACCAGTTCCACCGACTGGTGCACGGCCGCACGCGCGGGAACTCGAGAGAGAAACAGGATCTGGTAGGCTCCCAACCGGAGCACCATCCGGACTTCCCTGTCCAGCCGTTCCAGGGACCGCTCCACCAGCGAGGCCAGGTACCAGTCCAGGCAACTCTTCTGCCTCAGGACTCCGTAGACCAGCTCGGTGGCCAACCGGCGGTCGGCCGAGTTGAACCGGCTGACGGGATCGTCATGAAGCATGTCCACGGCGAACCCGCCCCCCTGCTCGATTTTCATCAGGATGCGGAAGGCGGCCAGTCGCGCTGGTGAAAAGGGGCACGCTCAATCTCCCAGCGGGATGGAGTGCCCGGTTTGCAAGCGGAGGCCGTTCAGGAAATCGGAGGCCGCCAGCGGCCTTTGGTTTTGCGGCTGAACTTCCAACAGCTCCAGCCAGCCTTCTCCACAGGCGACCAGGGCACGTTTGGAGTCCCACCGCCACAGTGAACCCGCTGCCTGCTGCTGCGCGGCCAGGGTGACCGGCCGCGCTTTCAAAATGCGCAAAAGGGAGCGTCTCCGATAGGTAAAGGCGCCCGGCCAGGGATTGAAAGCCCGCACCCGATTGAAGATCTGCCGGGAGGACCGGCTCCAGTCGATTTCACCGTCGGTCTTCTTCAGCATGGGAGCATAGGAAGCCAGTCGAGGATCCTGCGGCCGGGGCCGGACCTGGCCCGCCTCCAGCCGGTCCAGCGTTTCCGCCAGCAGATCCGCCCCCAAGACCGCCAGGCGATCTCCGAGCTGCAGCGAAGTCTCCTCCCCGCCTATCTCCACCGCGCTCTGCAGAAGTACGTCCCCGGTGTCCATGCCCCGGTCGATCCTCATGGTGGTGACGCCGGTTCGAGTCTCGCCGCGGACAATCGCCCAGGGAATGGGTGCGGCGCCCCGGTAGCGCGGCAGCAGCGAGGCATGCACGTTGATGGCGCCGAAGGGCGGGAGGGTGAAGAGCCAGGAGGGCAGGATCTTGCCGTAAGCCACCACCACCAGGGCGTCGGCGGTGGTTTCCACCAGGGACTTCCACTCCTCCTGCGCCAGCCTTTCCGGCTGGTAGACCGGCAACCCGTTGTGGAGAGCCACCTGCTTGACGGGACCGATGGCCAGTTTGCGGCCCCGGCCGGAGGGGCGGTCGGGTTGGGTGAAGACCCCGCTGACCTGGTGTCGACTCGAGAGGAGTTTTCGGAGGGTAGGTACCGCGAAGCCGGGGGTCCCCATGAAGAGCAGGCGCATTACCACTCCCCGGCCCGAACCTTCTTGCGTATCTTTCTCTTGATGATGTCGCGCTTGATCACGCTCAGGTGATCGACAAAGAGTACCCCGTTCAAATGGTCGATCTCGTGGGACAGGATCCGAGCCAGCAGGTCCTCTCCCTCCACCGTGGTCCGACTGCCATCGATCCGCTTCCCCGTAACGACCAATTTCCGGGGTCGGTGGACCCTCGCCGTGAACTCGGGAATACTCAGGCAACCCTCTTCCTCGTACTGGTCGCCTTCGGACTCCAGGATCTCCGGATTGGCCAGGACAATCAACGAACCGGCTTTTTCTCCACCCGTGGGATCGATCACCATGAGACGGGTCAGCACTCCGACCTGGGGGGCAGCCAGACCAACACCCGGGGCCGCATACATGGTCTCCGCCATGTCCTTGCTCAACCGCTCCAGGGTCTCGTCAAAGGCAGTGACCGGCTCGGCAACCCGGTGCAGGACCGAGTTTCCGAACTTGACGATGGGAAGAATCATGGGGAAGGATCCGGTGGCGAAGGGCTACCTGCGGTGGGATTCTATCGTTGGACCCTGAGCATCGTCAACCGCTCCCGCCGGCGCCGGGTTGTCGAACAGGCAGGCACTTTTCTCCGGTTGACTGGACTCCCGAAACAAGAGGCGGTGTTTGGAGTCGTTTGGGAATATGGGTGGGCTCCCAGCGCCTCACTGGTCGGCACGGACCCGTAGTCGTTCCTCTAATATATTGATAATAAATGATATAGAGAATTAGTAGCAGACTTTTTCATTGGGATGGAATCTTGACTTAGCCTTTTCCAATCGATTACGATTTCTTGATGAACGGCCTCTCCGACAGATCGACCACGCTGCTGCAGAGTTGGGTTCTTGAAGTTCAGGACTTCACCCTGCTGGGGGCGCGGTCGATCGCCAGCTTCTTTCGACGGCCGTTCTACCTGAGGGAAACGTTTCAGCAGATGGACATCGTGGGGGTGGGCTCACTCTCCATCTCTTGTCTCACCGCCTTCTTCACGGGGGCGGTGCTGGCTCTGCAGACTTCCAACACGCTTTCCTCGTTCGGGGCGGTCGGCTACACCGGTCAACTGGTGGCG
>JAPVWS010000093.1 GCA_027493295.1 Candidatus Versatilivorator vitaminiformans
GAGGAAATGCAGTTGTTGACCTCGGTGGCCAACCAGGCGGCCGTGGCCATTCAGAACGCCAAGCTCATGAGCGAAACCATCGCCATGAGGGAGGCCCTGGAGACCCGCAAGATCATCGAGCGGGCCAAGGGAATTCTGTTGAAGGAAGAGCGCTTGGCCGAGGCCGACGCCTACCGCCGCATTCAGCAAAAGAGCATGAAGCTGCGCAAGTCGATGCGGGAGATCTCGGAAGCCATCATCCTGGCCGCCGAGGTCAAGGGGTGAGGGGCGGGAGGAACGCTAAAGTTCAGCCGTCGCTGCAGGCGGTGGCATCGGCAAGAGCCCGGCACACGTCATTCATTTTCTTCGGTCCAACCGTACCGACAAATTTCTTCAAGCGGGCCTTTTCGACCGTCTGGACCTGGTCCAGGTTAACGGCCGAATCCTTCTTCAACCCTTCTTCCACTCCCACAACAACCTCGCTTGGCGCTCCCCGAATCACGGATGTAACCGGCGCCACCATCACGGTGTGCAACAACTCGATGACTTCGGGACGGGTCAGCACCAGGACCGGCTGACGCTTTTCCGGACGAGAGAAGGAAAGTAACCATATTTCACCACGTTTTATGCGTCCATCCATGCAGCTTCACCCTCCCACCCCTTGAATTCTTTCCCGAGGCCGGCATTGGCGCCATATGCCTTTTGGTACTGACGGGCAATCTCGACTCGGCTTTGACGGGCGAGATATTCAGCTGTGGCACGTCAAAACACTACGGATCGTCCATTCTGCCGTACTTCTTCAGCCTTGTCGAGTCTGGCTAACAACTCTTCATCCATCGTAATCTGTATGGTCTTCATAGCTATTTTATAGGTGGCACCATGCGGTGTGCCAATGGAGTGCTTTCGCCGCAACTTCCAACAGCTCGAGAGTTTCGCCGACCACTGTCGGGTGGTAACAGGGGACGCAGCTGGATTGCCGGAAAGTTCCGGGATATGGCTGCCGGTCGACGCCTGAGGTCCCGAGAACATTCTTGGTCTGGATTTGGCGAAGCAGCCTTCTTTCTCCTCCCTCGACCCTCGGAGGGATGCCCTAAGGCGTTGAGCGCGACAATGTGCCGGGATACAATTCAGTCGAACCGTGCGCGATTGGCGAGCGAATGCCGAGAGGCGTTGAGCAGTGGGTCCATGGAACATGGCGGAACCACGGAACATCTCGTTGACTGTCCCTTGCTGAAACCTGGTGGGCACAGCCCGAATCGGTCATCGCTCATTATTCCTGTCAGATACCCGTCGGGACGATCGGAATGATCACCCAGAAACGTTTTCCCATAGGCAGTCGCGAGCGGCCCCTCCTGGTGGCCATCGTGGGTTCCGGACCTTCGGGGTTCTACACGGCCGACACCCTCTTGAAGCAGAAGGGTATCCACCTGAAGGTGGACATGTTCGAGCGCATGGCCATGCCCTACGGGCTGGTGCGCTACGGTGTGGCTCCCGATCACCAGAAGACCAAGCAGGTGATTCGCATCTACGAAGCCACGGCCAGGGATCCGCGCTTCCGATTCTTCGGAAACGTCCAGGTAGGCCGCGACCTGCAGGTGAAAGAGCTGCAGGAGCACTACAATCAGATTGTCTATGCCGTCGGATGTGAGTCGGACCGGCGGTTGGACATCCCGGGAGAGGATCTGCCGGGCAGCCACACGGCCACGGCGTTTGTGGCCTGGTACAACGGGCATCCCGATCATCGGGACGACCTGTTCGATCTGTCCGCACGGCGAGTGGCCGTAGTGGGCGTAGGCAACGTGGCCATGGACGTCACGCGAATCCTGGTGCAGGATCCGGAAGGCCTGGCCTCGACCGACATCGCCGAGCACGCTCTGCAATCCCTTCGCAAGAGCTCGGTCGAAGAGGTGGTGGTGTTGGGGCGCCGGGGACCGGTCCAGGCCAAGTTCACTCCCAAGGAGATCCGTGAGATCGGCGACCTGTCCGGTGTGGATCTGACGGTCAGACCCCGGGACCTGGAACTGGACCCGTTTTCCCGGTCCCAACTGGAGAAGGGAGGGGCTGCGCGCCGCAATTTCGAGTACTTGAAGGAGCAGGCCAGCCAGGGAACCAGTCGTGGGCGACGCCGCGTCCGCCTGCGCTTTTTCACCTCGCCGGTGGAGATTCTGGAGAAGCGGGGTCGGGTCGCCTCCGTCCGGATGGAACGGAATCGCCTGGTTTGGGATGAACAGGGACAATCCCGCTGCGTGGGCACCGGAGTGTTCGAGAGCATTGGGGTGGGTCTGGTCTTTCGGTCGGTGGGATATCGGGGAATCCCGATTCCCGGCGTCCCTTTCGACGAACGCAAGGGCTTGATTCCCAACGCGGCGGGGCGGGTCCTTCGCCCCCCCGGCGACGAGAACGGGACCTCCGAGTACGTGGTGGGCTGGATCAAGCGGGGTCCTTCCGGTCTCATTGGAGCCAACAAGCGGGACTCGGCCGAAACGGTCCGTGGGATGATGGAAGATCTTCAGGGCCGGGAGGCCAGGTCTCTTCCGGAGGGAAATCATGAGGTCTTGGAAGGTCTCCTCATGGAGCGAGAAAGCCGGCCCATCAACTTTCAGGACTGGCAACTCATCGACGCGGAGGAGCAGGAGCGAGGCCGAAAGCGGGGCAAGGTGAGGGAAAAGATCACGGACCCGGACGAAGTCGTCTCGCTGTTGAGACAGGGAAAGCCCCTGAAAAAAGGCAAGTTGCCGGGATGACGGGCTCTTGCCTGTTTCGAGACAAGGGACACCGTTTCATTGAGCAGGTCATGCGTCCCTCCGTTTCCCATTCATGTGTGGTGATCCGAGTCTTGGCGGGAGTTCACGGTCACCGCTATCCTTGATGGCCGACTGCCAGGTGAATACCATCAAAGAGCACCCGATGAGGAAGTGGCAGGTCCGCGCCACTCTTCTTGTTGTAGCGGCAGGATGGATATTCTGCGGCTCCATGGCTCAAGCCAACGGCTTTTACCTGCGAGCCGGGGGCAGCCTCGAAGGGTCTGAGGAAACGCGGTTCAAGGACAAATCCTGTTCGAGCACCTCTCCAGCGGCCTTATACGGCTGTGGAACAGGCAACGACGGCGCACCCAAGGGTTCGCTGGGCGATTTCGGCACAATGGCCGGCTTAGAAATCGGGGTTGGCCGGGCCGTGGCGCCTGCCGTGCGGCTGGAAGCCGTCCTGCAACACCGCCCGAGCTTTTCCTTCAAAGGCCGCGCCAATTTTGTCCAGACGACAGCCAGGCAGACGGTCTCTGCGGACTTGTCCTCCCTTTCCGGCATGGTTGCCGCCTATGTGGATCTCCCACGGTTGGGCCTGAGCAGGTTCGGCCCGTTCAGCCCGTTTGTCGGCGCCGGCGTCGGCGTTTCTCGTATCGACATCGGCGAAACCCGCATGGAGTTTCCAAGAACGGCAACCATTGTTCCAGGTGGACAACAGGTCGGGCTCGCCCACATGCTGATGGCGGGCGTCGGGATAGGACTAACCGAGACGGTGACACTCGATCTCGGCTATCGCTACAGGAATTCCGGCGCTGCTGAAACCGGTAGAGCCACGGGAAGGATTGTCTGGCATGACGGGAGCCGCGACCCACTGGAACTCAGCCTCGCCGAGACCCGGGCAAGGGTGTCGACCCAAGGATTCTGGGCGTCCCTGCGCTACACGTTTTAGCTACGGCGCAAACATTTCACCCAGGACATGCAGGACTTTTTGTGCGGCCTTGTCGTTGATTTTTCCCAGGCGTCGAAGCAGGCGCGATTTGTCGATCGTGCGAATCTGATCCAGGACGATTTGCCCGCTTTTCTGTTGGAAGCGGACGGGGATGCGGGTGGGGTAGCGAGCACCTCTTGTTGTCAGTGGGGCAACGATGACTGTGCCGATGTGTTGGTTCATCTCGTCGGGAGAAATCACGACGCATGGGCGGGTTTTCCGAATTTCGTGCCCTTTAGTGGGATCGAGTCCTACCAGATAAACCTCAAAGCGGGCAACTACCATTCCCACTCCGTGGTGTCCCATCGCGTAGCTGACAGAAATTCTTCATCAAGAAGCGCGTCGTCTCCCTGTTCGCGCATTTGGCGGAAGGCGTCATCCCAACCGGCCCGGGTCGGTGTCGCCGGACGAATGACCAGGTGGTCTTGGCGGGGTACCAGTTCGACTTCGTCGTTGAAACGGTACTGTTCCACGAGAACTTTGGGTATGCGTATGCCACGCGAGTTGCCAATCCGTATCAGAGCGGCTTTCATGGGAAGCCTCCGCTTCGGTGAAGTAATTACAATGTATATACGCCAAAGGGCAGAGCCTGTCAAATCACTTTAGGGCTTCTGCTTATTCCCCACCCATCATGGCTTTCTCGCGGGCCAAGCCTGAGCCGTAGTCCCCCTCGTAGACCATGACAAAGCCCTTGGGGCCGACGAGCTCTTCCTCCGGCTCCAGGATCCGATCGAGGTCGTAGCGGAAGGAGACCTCCAGCCGCCGGTCGCGGGCGGTTTCCACGGGTATGGTGAGTCTCCCCGCCTCGGGAGGCCGGCTGGCCACGGTCATTCCCATGACGCTGTTCCAGAAGGCCACCCGTGCGAAACCGGGAGAGGCGGTGGTCACGGTCCGGGCGAAGTCGAGGTCGAGCAGGGGCTTGGTGCCTTCTCCATGGACGAGCTGATCGTAGTGGAAGCACTGGAGGCCGTGACGTGAGGCCTGGGGGTCGGTCAGGGAAGCATCCATGCGGAAGAACTGGTTGGTGATGCGGGTGATGCGGATTGGGCGTTCCAGGTCCGGGTTGCGGTAGACGGCCCAGATCATGGCGATATCCGGGTAGGCCTCGTAGAATTCGACAACCATGGTCTTTTCGATCAGGATGTTCTCTTCGGTTTCTCCGAGGCCGGTGATCTTGAGGCGCTTCCCGGGGCCGAAGCGGCCTCTCACCTCGGAAAGGCCGATGTTCCGGTAGTCGACGTAGAAATCCAGGACTTCTTGTCCCTCAACCGCGATGAAATGGCTGGGTCTGGCCAGAGTGGGATCGGGCGGGTTGTGGCTGAGAGCCAGGAGTTGGCCGTCCTGCCGGGAGAAGACACTGCAGTAGAGTTCCCGATCGAAGCGGATCTGAATGGCGGAGTGGCGGAACCACACTTCCCCCTCGGCCACGGCGGTATAGTGGATTCCCTCCGATTTTGCCGTCTGCCGCTGGCCGCCGCCGCACCCCGGGCCGATTGTCCAGAGAAGAAGTCCGCTCAGCACTGCCACCAGCCCGCGGGGTCGGCTTGCGATTCCAGTTCGGCGAAGCCGTGCCGGAGCCGCCGGCATGGGGAGGTTCCAACCGATTCGATTTGTGGGATGGGCAGGCATCATGGCTTCTCCTGGCGCCAAAGGAACCGGCGTTTCAAGCGACCGGCGTCGCAGGCCGACCTCCCTTGCCGGTGAAACGGTCGGCATACCAACGCTCCGCGGGACGATTCACCCGGAACGACCCGAGCCGGCTGGGGAGGGTTCGACCTCCAGCAGGTAGTCCAGACAGAGCTGGGACCAGGTTTCCAGTTGGGGGCGCCGCCGCGCCAGTTGCTTCAGGGTGAGGAAGCGAAGCTCGGTGATGGAGCCCTCCCCCTTGCTGACTTCGCGGTCGTCCAGCCGGCAGCGGTGCACGATCCCCAGGTGGACCTGCCCCACCGGAGTGGAATCGTCGTTGAGAAGTCCCAACGGCTCGGTTGGGAAAACACCTTCCAGGGCGATTTCTTCCGAAAGTTCCCGCTGCAAGGCCGCCTCATAAAACTCCCGGCCGCGATGGAACAGGCTTTCATCCGCGGGATTGATGTGGCCGCCAATTCCGATCGAACCCATGTGTACCAGGCGTTTTTCTCCCGAGGACTTCCCCCGGACGTAGTGCAGCCAGCGGTCTCCCTTCTGGATCAGGACGTAGGGAATCAGTTGCTTGAACTCGGGGTCCCGCTCGGCCTGGGACCTGGGCCGGAAGCGGGAATTTCGCGGGTCCAGCAGCACGTCCAGCCGGGCCTCCACCTCCGGCTGGAAACCTTGTCCGATCTCCAAGGTCTCCAGCAATCGGCTGGGGACTCCCAGGACCATCTCGTCCTTCATGACTCTCCCCGGTCGGCAACGCAGGCTTGAGGTTAGGCAGGATCCCCGCGAAATGCAACCTGGTATTTTACCCGCCCGCGGGTGTTCACGGGTTCCAGGTAAGTGCCGGCCCTGGTTTCCGGGCAGATCATTGGAGGAAGAAACAGGGGCCTCCTACCAACCTCGGAGACTGGCCCCCCCACCGGCTCAACGGCGGGCTGAATCTCCTAAGTGGCGATCTTGCCGATTCCGTCCCCCCCACCGGTTCGACTGCGGGCGGAGCCCTTGTCTCACCGACTCCCCCTCCAGGGGGGAGTGATTGAGGCCAGCACAAGGCTTCC
>JAPVWS010000094.1 GCA_027493295.1 Candidatus Versatilivorator vitaminiformans
TGGTTGTTGATCTGCTCTCCCTCCTTCGTGGGCAGATCGGCGAATACCTGCATGGGGCCTACCTTGCCAGGCGAGAGCACCTCGTAAAGCAGGATACGGTTCTTCTGACTTTCGGCAACCAGCAACCGCTTTCGATCGGGAGTCAGGACGATGCCGTTGGGGTAGGCCAGCCCTCCGGTCACCAGGTGGGTGGTTCCCTCAGGATCCACGAAGTGAACGGTGCCGATGGGATTGGACAGGCCGGTTCCCTCCGGGTCGGTAAAATAGAAACCTCCCTCCGGGTCCAGGGTCAGGTCGTTGGGCCCCTTTAGCGGCTTGCCCTCGCATTCCCTGGAAGCCGGATCCAGCATGTTTCCCTCGGCATCCAGACGCAGCACGGCGTGATGGCTGGCGTCGCAGACCAAGTGGGTGCCGTCCGCCAGAATCTTGTGGCCGTTGGGTTCCCCGGTCTCCGCCCACACCCGATGCTTTCCATCGGGGGTCACCACCGTGATCACTTTCTCGTGGGAAAAGTAGATGTTCCCCTCGTGATCGATCACCACCCCTTCGGAGTAGTCATTGGTGCGGACGATCTCCACCGGCTGGATAGCCTCGGCTTCCGGAAGCACCACTGTCCTGTCGGGGGGGACACTCCCCGAATCCTGCTCCCCGGCGGGCCCACAGCCCGTGCCCCAACTCCAGACCATTGCCAATACTACAAAGGGGATACCCGCTGAGTGCTCTCGAATCATGAGGATCTCCTGTCGTTGTCCAAGGGTTCCTGCAGACCCGCAGGCCCATGCCCTCGCAAACTGCGCCCATCCGGCGAGGGCCGTCACCCCTTGCTACTGGCCTCCTGCACGCTGGGCAACCAACCTGTAAGACTTCGTGGACTCATTTTCGGCGGTCACCACGATCTCTATGACGTTCTCACCAGGCGAGAGTCCCGACAGGGTCACGCTGAGGAACGTCCCCTCGTTCTTTCCGGCGCTGACGTCCTTCATGTAGGTTCTGTTTCCGGCGGAAAGCTTTGCCCCGGCCGAAGAGCGACCAGACAGGGTAATGCCCGCCCGCCGGGCAGCGCGGCAGCGAACAGTAATGCTTGACTGTTCCACGGCAGCAGTGAAGGAAGCCACCCCGGGGTCGAAAGCGGGGGATGGCGTCAAGTTCCCCGGGGGCAGCTTGCCGGCCATCGCGCTCATGAAGAAACCCGGCGAGGGAGGACCCTCCGACAACTGGAGACCGTGCAGGGTGGCATCGTCGTCCGGAACCGGGCGCGCAATGGCCACCGTGTAGACGGATTTCGCCGTTCCGTCTTCGGAGGTCACCGCGATTTCCAAGGTGTTATCGCCTACGGCAAGCCCCGACAGTTGCGAGCCATCCAGCACCAGGGACTTCCCGTCCGCTGCCTGGCCACTGATGTCCACCGCGCTGCCGGCGTGCTCCGTCGCCGCGTTCACCTTGAGACTTGACACATTTGCGCGAACGTTGACCGCGTACTGGGTCGTGGCGGTTTCGAATTCGGGGAAGAGTTTGTAGGCCCGAGAGCGCTTTGTCAGGGGCGCCAGCTCAATCCGGCTCAGGACTGCACTGTCGGAAGCCGTAGCGGCTCGATTCACCACCACCGAATAGATCTTACGTGATCGGCCAATACCCTTAACCGCTAAACGAATGGTGGTTTCTCCCACACCCAGGCCGTCGAACGAGATGACGGCGCCGGCGCCCCCAAACCTGGGTTTGTAGCTCCAACTCGAGAAAGCCAGCGTGGTGCCGTCAGCCTTCTTGCCCTCTACCCCGACAATCTTGCTGGTGACGGACGCCTCTGCCACCAGCGAGGTTCCGGGGATCGAATAAGGAAGGCTCGCCGTGTAGGAAGTCGTGTCTCTCTCGTAGTTCGGGCTCAGAGTGAGTACGGGAAGTTGCAATGGTAGGTTGTCGGGTTTATGGCTGAGGAACCCTGCGTGTACCTGCAGGGATTTCAATTTTTGCGCCTCGGCTGGCGGTACCGTTACTCCCAGCCAACCGCAGACAAGCAGAGCCAACAGTCTGGAGATAACCGTCAACCTGCGCATACAATGTCTCCAACCCGGCGACTCCACTCGCGGTTTCGGACTTCGGGCTTGCCAACCGCGACGGCGGCCTCAGCTCTGTCAAACACCACTCCAGGCCCTCCAGGATTTTTGATCCTAACGGTTCCCGCTGGCGCGGTCAATGTCGGAGCGTGGCGGTCCACCGAGTCAAAACAGGCACCCGCAAAAGCCGGCCTGCCAACTCCGTTCCAAGTGCGCACCAGACACCGCATGGCCCCCGGATTCCCCGGCGCTGGACTAGCACTGAATCGTCGAGTGTTGCTCCTGATTTCCAGCAATAACCTCAAATCGCTTGTAAATTCCCCTACCAGCCACCAGCCCGCATTTCTCACCAGGGGGTGTGATCCTGGCGCAGGCATTTTCCCCTCAGCGCGTACTCGGGAGCGAAGAGCGTAGCGGTCACTACGGTCGAGCGAGCATGGATGCGCTGAGGGGAAAAGGACAAGCCAGGGCACGCCCAGCGCCGTGTGTAACC
>JAPVWS010000095.1 GCA_027493295.1 Candidatus Versatilivorator vitaminiformans
CCCTCAGTTCATCACCCATTTCAATCCCGTTCCCTGCGGTTGTCGACGTGGGTGCGCCTGGGGGAGTCTTGATTCATGGCGGTCAACCTCGGTGACCTGCTGGTCAGAGAACACCTCATCAGCCGGCAGCAGCTCCGGCAGGCCCTGGAGTACCAGAAGGTCCACGGAGGCCGGCTGGGATACTGCCTGATCCGGCTGGGATGGGTCACCGGCGAGGACATTAGCGCTATCCTGTGCCGCCAGTTCGGCCTTCCCTCCATAAACCTCCCCTTCTTCAAGGTCGACCCCTCGGTCGTCAAGCTCATTCCGCCGGACACGGCCCGCAGATACCAGGTTCTACCACTGAGTCGGGAAGGCACAACCTTGACCGTCGCCACCATCGATCCCACCGACGTCCTGGCCATGGACGACCTGCAATTCATGACGGGCTTCACCATCGAGCCGGTGGTGGCCGCCGAGTCTGCCGTCCGGGCGGCCATCCGAAAGCACTACGGCGCCGGCCGGACTCTGGAGCTCACGCAGGGGGGCGCAGGCGCCTCCGTCGAGAGCGGACCGGCAGTCCGCGACGAGCTCGAAAGGGGCAGGGCCAGACAAGCGCCCGTCGCCATGGAAGACCCGGGGCAGGCCGCCGGGGAAGCTCCCGTCGTCCAGCTGGTCAACCGGATCCTGTCCTGTGCCCTCAAGCAGGGGGCCAGTGACATCCATATCGAGCCCTACGAGCAGGAGCTTCGGGTGCGCTTTCGCATCGACGGTCTTTTGAGCACCGTCATGACCCCTCCGCTGAGCCAGAGAGACGCCGTGACTTCCAGAATCAAGATCATGGCCAAGCTGGACATCTCGGAAAAGCGCCTGCCGCAGGATGGTCGGATGAAGATCCGACTGAGGAAGGAGGGTCGGGTCGGAGACCTCGACCTCCGAGTGTCGGTCCTGCCCACCCTGCACGGGGAAAAAGTGGTTCTGCGCTTGCTCGATCGGGATCGCCTGATGCTGGACATGACCCAACTCGGTTTCGAGCCGGATTCCCTGCGGCGGTTCGAGTCGGCCATCCTGAGGCCTTACGGCATGGTGCTGGTGACAGGGCCCACCGGAAGCGGCAAGACCAGCACCCTCTATTCCTCGATCACCCGCCTGAACCGCATGGAAACCAATATTCTGACCGCAGAGGACCCGGTCGAGTTCAACCTGCCGGGGATCAACCAGGTTCAGGTCAAGGAGCAGATCGGATTGACCTTCGCCACCGCCTTGCGTGCCTTCCTTCGACAGGATCCCAACATCGTGCTGGTGGGCGAAATGCGCGACCTGGAAACGGCCGAGATCGCGATCAAGGCGGCTCTGACCGGCCACCTGGTGCTCAGCACTCTCCACACCAACGATGCCGCCTCCACCGTCAGCCGCCTCACCAATATGGGTGTGGAGTCCTTTCTGGTGGCGACCTCGGTCCATTTGATCTGCGCCCAGCGGCTGGTCCGCCGCATCTGCCGACAATGCAGGCAAGCGGCCGAGCCACCGGTTGAAAGC
Organism: Candidatus Versatilivorator vitaminiformans; assembly: GCA_027493295.1. GTDB lineage: Bacteria > Acidobacteriota > Terriglobia > Versatilivoradales > Versatilivoraceae > Versatilivorator > Versatilivorator vitaminiformans. The sequence continues at coordinate 1,519 of JAPVWS010000095.1, forward strand.
CTCATCGAAGCGGGGTTCTCTCCTTCCGAAGCCCCGGCGGTCCTCACCTATCGAGGCCGGGGTTGCGACGCCTGCAACCATACGGGCTACAAGGGCCGAGTGGGACTCTTCGAGGTGATGGAGATCGGCGATGGCCTCAGGGAACTCATCTTGAGGGGCGGGAGCTCAGCCCAGCTCAAGCAGACGGCCATCCAGGACGGAATGATCACCCTGCGGGCCAGCGGGCTGCAAAAGATCCGCGATGGCGTCACTACCCTGGAGGAGATCCTGCGCGAGACCGCCAGGTAGCCTCTGCCGGCCCGCAACCGTCTACAGTCAACTCGAGGCTTTCCATGCAACCTCCGTCGCTGCCTCAACTGCTCAAGAAAATGACCGAAATGGGAGCGTCCGATCTCCACCTCGCCACCGGCGCTCATCCCCGGGTTCGGGTGGATGGACGTCTCAGCTCCCTGAAGGACTTCCCGCTCCTGACGGCCGAGGACACCCGGCGGCTGGTCTACGGCGTGCTGACCGCCGACCAGAAGCAGCACCTGGAAGACACCCTGGAACTCGACTTTTCCTTTGGAATCGGAGGTCTGGCACGCTTTCGAGGCAACTGTTTCAACCAGCGGGGGGCCGTGGGGGCCGTCTTTCGTGCCATCCCCTTCCGGGTCAGGAGCCTTGATGCCCTCAATCTGCCGGCGGTTCTGAGGACATTCTGCCGGAAGGCCAGGGGCCTCGTCCTGGTGACGGGCTCCACCGGCAGCGGGAAGTCCACCACCCTGGCCGCCATGATCGACCACATCAACAGCGAGCGGCAGGCCCATGTCCTGACCATTGAAGATCCCATCGAGTTCCTGCACGAACACAGGAACTGCCTGGTCAACCAGAGGGAGGTTCATTCCGATACCCGGTCCTTTGCGGCGGCCTTGCGGGCCGCTTTGCGCCAGGACCCCGACGTGGTGCTGATCGGAGAGCTGCGCGACCTGGAGACAATGGAGGCGGCCCTGGGCATTGCAGAGACCGGGCATCTCACTCTGGGAACCCTGCATACCCGCTCGGCGGCCTCCACCATCCATCGCGTCATCGACGTCTTCCCCCCCCACCAGCAGTCCCAGATCCGCGCCCAGCTCTCGCTGGTGTTGGAGGGCATCGCCTGCCAGGCCCTTGTTCCCCGGGCTGACGGTTCCGGCAGGGCACTGGCCATGGAGGTCATGGTACCCAACGCGGCCATCCGCAACCTGATCCGGGAGGACAAGGTGCATCAACTGGAATCGATCATGCAGATAGGCCGGGGAATGTACGGAATGCAGACCTTCAACCAATCGTTGGCCGATCTGTACCTGGCCGGACAGATCGAACGGGATACGGCCCTGGAATACTCGATCAATC
>JAPVWS010000096.1 GCA_027493295.1 Candidatus Versatilivorator vitaminiformans
AGCCCCCCCACCTGACGGCCAAGGCCAAGTCCTGCATCTTCCTGTTCATGGGCGGAGGTCCCGGCCACATGGATACCTTCGACCCCAAACCGGATCTCACCCGGCACCACGGAACGGTCGCCAGCGGCGGACCGGACCAACCCGAAGACGCCAAGCTCCTCTATATCGGCAGTCCCTTCCGGTTCAGCAAAAGGGGAAAGAGCGGCATCGAGGTCTCCGAGCTTTTTCCTCACTTGGGCGAGTGGGTCGACGAAATGTCGGTGGTTCGTTCTCTCTACACCGACAGCGACAACCACACCGCCGGCAGCCTGCTCATGAACCTGGGCCGACCCATGCCGGGCAGTCCCTCCCTGGGTTCCTGGATGGTCTATGGCCTGGGCACCGAGAACCAGAATTTGCCCGCCTTTGTGATCCTGCCCGACTACCGCTTTATCCACGGCCCCCAAAATTGGTCCAACGGGTATCTGCCGGCCATTTATCAGGGCACCCTGCTGAATCTGGTGGGGCCGCCCATCGTCGATCTGAAGCCGCCTGAAGGGGTGACCCGAGGCCGACAAGCGGCCAATCTGCGCCTGATCAACAAGTGGAATCGAGACCACCTGCGTTCCAATCCGGTCAAGGATGACCTGCAGGCTCGCATCCGCAACTATGAGCTGGCCTTCCGGATGCAGACCTCGGTCCCCGAGGCCCTCGACCTGGAGAAGGAACCCGAGAGCATTCGGGAACTCTATGGCCTGAACAACGCCGTCACCGAGCCCATGGGACGAAAGTGCCTGATGGCCAGGCGGATGGTGGAGCGCGGCGTCCGATTCATCCAGGTTTTCAATAGCAGTTGGGATTCCCACTTCGATCTCACCAAGGAACACTCCCGCAGGGGTCTGGAAACCGACCGGCCGATCGCGGGTCTTCTGCAGGACCTGAAGCAGCGTGGCCTGCTGGACGAAACCCTGGTGGTCTGGGGAGGAGAATTCGGGCGCACCTCTGCAAGCGGCCGCGGCCTGGTGAAGGAGACCATGGGGCGCGAGCACAACAAGGAAGCCATGGCCATGTGGTTTGCCGGCGGGGGCGTCAAGCGGGGGACCGTGGTGGGAGCGACCGACGAAATGGGACGCCGGGCCGTCGAAAACCGCTATCACATTCACGATCTGCATGCCACCATCCTCCACTTGATGGGGTTGGACGATATGCGCCTGACCTACTATCACGGCGGGCGTTTCAAACGTCTCACCGATCTGGGCGGTCACTTGATCAAGGAGATGATCGCCTGATGGAAACCGGAACGGTCACCCGGCGCGGCTTTCTGGCCATGGGTGCCGCCGGAGCCGCCCGTCTGCTGCGGCCTGCCGCTGCTCTCCCTTCCAGGACCGCCTCTCCCCGGAAACGCCGCCTCCTGTTCAACTGGGACGGCTCCATGATCCACTGCTGGGGCCGCGCCGCCCTGCCGCACTCCAAGGGCCCTCTGACCCGCGACCAGTTCACTTCCCTGGTGTTCGCTCCCATTGAGGGCTCGGCCGTGGATACCGTGCTCTTCAGCTTCGGCAGCGGAAACGTGGCCGAATACCAAAGCCGGGTGCTGGAGTGGCCGGGAGAAGCCGACAACTTCCAATTCCCCGAGGAAAGAACCTGGCACGCCGGCATCCCGGTGGACCCCAAGGATCAGTACCGGAACCCGAAGTCGCTGGCCGACGCCGGACACAATCCCCCGGCGGTTGTGGTCGAGGAGTGCCGCCGCCGAGGTCTGGAGGCCTTCGTTTCCCTGCGCATGAACGATTGCCACGATGCCCTTCGGGGGCGCGGGCAGTTGCCCAACCCGGAACTGCCCACCTTCAAGCGTCTCAATCCCGATTGGCTTTCCAATCTGCGTTGGTGGACGGCGCTCAATTTCGAAAAACCCCAGGTCCGCGAGCTCAAGCTGCGAGTGATCGAGGAATTTTTCGATCGCTGGGATTTCGACGGCATCGAGTTGGACTGGCTTCGCCACACCCTGAACTTTCCGCGGGGCACGGAACGCGAGAACGCCAAACACCTCAACAGCTTCATGCGCTCGGTGCGCCGGAGCCTGCGAGAACGAGGCCGGCGCCGCGGTAGACCCATCGAGCTGGGCGTACGGGTTCCGGAGCGCCTGGAGTGGTGCCTGGAAGGAGGTTACGACGTCCCCACCTGGATTTCCGAGGACCTGGTGGACTTTCTGATCCTGGGACAGGGATTGACCGAACTGCCGGAATTGAAAGAGTTTCGACAACTGATGACCCGCGCAGACCTGCCCATCTATCCCTGCCTCTACATGTATGGCAATGGATACCGAGTCAGTCCCGATGCCGTGATTCGGGGCAGCGCGGCCAACCTCTGGCGGGACGGAGCCGACGGCCTCTACACCTTCAACTGGTTCACCTACGGGCCATGGCGGAAGCCCCTGTTGAATGAGATTGCCGATCCGACGACCCTGCCCAGCACAACCAAGCACTACACAACCGTGCATCGATTCGACTCGACGCCCTTCACTCCCGTAACCGACGCCATTCGCTACAACACCGCCCTCCGGGATGCCCCCCTCCCTTTCGACCTGAACCCCAACGGCAAGGCAAAGACCCTCCGGGTTCCCATGGCGGACGACCCGAGATCCAGGAAGAACCGCCTCCGCAAGGCTGAATTGTGGATCGGCATGCACTACCACAGGACGGGAGACGTCTTGAACCTGGTACTCAACGGGCAGCCGCTGGAACCCGCGGAACTGCACGTATCCAGCCACTGGCAGCAGGTGGGTTACGAGGTCAGTCCGCCGGCCGGACAGGGAATCCTGGGCTTCCCCGCCGGAGAATCGTACGACATGCGGTTCCAGGCCCTGCGGCTTGAGCTTCCCGTCAACCGGCTCAAGAAGGGCCGCAATCGGCTGGATCTCAAGCTGTTGGCCCGCGGCCCCGGATCGAACAAACCCTTGCGAGTCACCCGGGTGGAGGTATCGGCCCAGGCTTGACGGGAGGTCGGACAAGCGCCGGCGGCAGCCGATCGACCCGTTCCGGCTCTTGCATTCGGGCAACGGCGAAGATGGAGAGGAAGAACCGGAAATGAACACTTCAAGGCTCAGTCCCACCGAACTGGACCGGCATGCCGACAGGCTGACCGAAGAGGGCTACACCATCATCCCCGAGGTCCTTTCTCCGGCAGACCTGGAAGGGGCCAAGCGGGCCATCGACGAGACCCTGGAGGCGGAAGCCGCCACCGCCCGCAAGTACGGCCTGCAGAACGAGAACCTGCTGATGTGCTACAACGCCCAGGGCAAGCACCCTCATTTCCCGGGCATGCTGACCCGGCACCCCGAACCGCTGCTGGTGGCCCGCCGGGTGCTGGGGGACGACATGTTCGCCCACAACCTGGCCATCCGCAAACCGCTGCCGACCGGAAAGAAGGACTGGACCAAGCTGGGCGGCTACCTGCACGCCGATTGGCACCACTTTACGGTCAACCCCTTCATCGGCGGCAGGCACTATCCGCTGGCCGTCCAGTCCGTCTGGTGCGTTTCCGAGTTCACCCGCCAGAACGGCGCCACCTACGTCTGGCCCCGATCCCACCTGTCCCTGGAAGTCCCCCCGGAACAGCCGCGGACGCTGCCGGAGGGATGGATTCGCGCCGAGGCCCCGGCCGGCTCGGCCATCCTCTGGGACTCGGCCCTCTGGCACACCAGCGGCGCCAACTGCGGCACCGCGCCCCGCTACTCGCTGGTGTACTACTTTCAGCGCTGGTGGGTCCGGGGATTCAACGACGCCTACCGGCTGTGCCCCCCGGAGGCCAGGGCCCGCATGACGGAAGAGGAACGGAGTATCTGGGGGTTGGAGGCCGCGGTCCCGCCCAATACCCACTTCCGCGGAATGACGCCACAACAGATCGAAGCCCTCACGCCCGAGGAAAAGGCCGTCCTCAACATCGCGGCCTTTTGAGAGGGTGCCGTCGACTCCAGGATACGGATACGGGCGCGTTCCGAGACCTGCCTCCGGCAGCAGTCCATACCTCGCTTGTCGGGGCGGGAATACCTGCTTCGACGAGTCGATTTCTTGCTATATTGAACACCGAAAATTTCGAGTCGGAGCGAATTGATGATCACACTGATTGAAGCTCTGAATTATCGGTGTTTGCGGTACGTGTCGAGACCTCTTGCGTCGTTTCACGTTCTGGTTGGACCGAACGCCAGCGGCAAGACTACCTTTCTCGACGTTGTTGCCTTTCTACAAGATCTCGTTACCGAAGGGTTGGACGGAGCTTTGTCGAGCCGAACCGCAAATCCGCAGGAACTTCTATTTAGGCGTCAGGGCTCCGAACTACAACTGGCCATCGAAGCACGAATCCCAGACGTTCTGCGGCAGAAGACTGCTAGAGCGGAGCTGGACACGGCGCGGTACGAAGTGGCCATAGGTTTCGACGAAACGCAACGCCAGTTTGAGTTCAAGGCTGAGAAATTCTTACTCAATCAAACACCGATCAAAGAACCACTTCAGCGTTCGCTGTTTCCCATGCCCTCCAACCCGCCAGCGTCGTTGCTGACTGGGAACAGACGCGGCACCAAGACTGTAGTGAACAAGGTCCCGGGAGGAAATGACAACTTTTACAGCGAGACCCATCCACAAGGAGGAAAGGGTTGGGCGCCCTCGTTCAAGCTCGGACCGCAAAAGTCAGCCTTGGGCAATCTTCCGGCAGACACAAAGTCCTTTCCGGTAGCGACGTGGTTTCGAGAATACCTGAGCACCGGAGTGCAGCAATTCGTTCTCAACAGCCGCAAGATCAAAAAACCCAGTGCTCCGACGCGAGTTGCTGGTTTTCTGTCCGACGGATCCAATTTGCCCTGGGTGGTTGGACGCCTGCGCAAAAAGAACCAGGAAAGCCATCGTGACTGGATCGCACACCTACGTACGGCGCTTACCGATCTTGAGGACATCGAGACCATTGAACGTCCGGAGGACAGACATTGCTACATGGTCTACCAATACAGGGGCGGGCTGAGAGTACCGTCCTGGATGGTTTCCGACGGCACCCTGCGACTAACGGCATTGACCTTGCCGGCTTATCTGAATGATCTCCAGGGGATCTATCTGATCGAAGAGCCGGAGAATGGAATTCATCCCAGCGCTGTGGCGACCGTTTTTGACTCCCTTTCCTCGGTCTACGACGCCCAAGTCCTGCTGGCAACTCATTCACCGGTTGTCTTGAACGCGGCGGATGTGGGAAACGTATTGTGCTTTGCCAAGGATGCCTCAGGATCGACTGACATCGTTCTGGGTACCGAGCATCCCAAGTTGCAGGAGTGGCGTGGAGAGGCCAATCTTGGCACCTTGCTCGCATCCGGGGTCTTGGGATGAAAGACCTTGTGATTCTGGTCGCTGACAAAGACCTTGAGCACACCATGAAAGGATTGCTTGCAAGGCCAGCGGCGCTGGGTATTCGAGCCGTGGAAGCGGATATCTTCGTCGAGCCACAACACGATCCCGCATGCGCCCGGCAGGGCGTTGAATTCATCTCCAATTTCTCGAGGCAGTATCGCCACGGATTGCTGATGTTCGACCACACAGGTAGCGGAATGGAGACGACCGACCCTCGGGAGTTGCAAAACAGCCTCAACGAAAGGTTGGCTCACTCGGCATGGGGCCAACGAGCCAAGACGATCGTACTGGCGCCGGAGCTGGAAGTGTGGATTTGGAATGACTCCCCGCATGTCGACGAGGTAGCGGGGTGGAAGAACCGCAACCCAGGTCTGCGAGCTTGGCTCATGGATAAAGGTTGGTTGCAAGAGGAAAGCGTCAAGCCTGCCCGGCCTAAAGAGGCTTTCAAAGATGCCCTACATGAGGCGAGAAAACCCCGGAGTGCGTCCTTGTACGAGCAGATCGCGAAAAAGGTGTCTTTGCGTCGATGCAAAGATGAGGCTTTCCAGGAACTCAAGGGAATTCTGAGCCAATGGTTTCCTGCTATTCCAAGGGGATCGGAAAGGTGAGGGTGCCGTCGTTGGAGCTGTTGTCCACGCTCACCACGTACAAGTAGGCTTCCTGGGGAATTGACCAACTGATGAAACCATCCTTCACCCGGGCCGAGACGGACTTCTGAGAATAGCCCTTGGCCGGAAGACGGAACCTGATGACCTGCACGGGGTCGGCCCCCCTCTCCCCGGAATGGACTCTGGCAGTCACCGTCTGGCTGCTGTTCGAACTGTTGAACACTCCGATGTTGGTCCGCTTGTCGTCGTTGACGTTGACACCGAGGCTGATGGCCGATCCGGTATAGAGAAGCGGCGGGGTGGGCTGGTTGAGAACAACGGTGGTGTTCCTGCCGCTGGTAGTATCGATGAAGACCTCGACCGAGGCGACCTGAAAGGGCTTCTCCGCCGTGAACTCGACGGCTCCGGCCCCCCGGAAGCCGAAGAGAGAATCCAGAAAATTGTTCCTGGAGGAATAGGTATCCGCTTTCAGCGAGATCGTTTCCTCCTTCACCAGTCCCTGGGTTCCGTAAAGCCTTGCCGTGACCTCGATGTCTTCCTCGCTGAGGTTAGCCAAGGTAAGGTTGGTCTTGAATATTCCCCCGAACCTGCCGGGAGCGTTGGCGGTGGTGGGAATCACCCAGCGACGGGAAGTGAGGGGAGTGAGCCCGTCACCCTCGGGAACCGAAGGCGTGGTGGCTGCCACCGTTCTCGACCAGTCGGATACGTCTCCATCCTCATCGTAGGCATACGTCCGATAGCTGTAGGAACGCTCCGGCTCCACGCTGCCGTCCACGAACTCCCGGCGGCTCCTCCACAGCCACACCAGCAAACCCCAGTCCTCTCCCTGGTTCTGCCTTTCGATGCGAAATCCCGTCGCATTCTCGCCGTTGTCATCCCTCCAGTTGAGTCGGATGCGGTGTGGTCCCAGGGGCGTGGCGGTGAGCTGGTAGGGAGCCTGGAGCGGCTCCTGCACTGCAACCGATTCAAAGAGGGCGGTCACGTTTCGGGCGGAGCTCACCCGGACGGCGCAGCGGTTGCCGGACACGGAATCGCACCCCCGCCACCTCTTGAACTGAAAACCCGACTTGGGACTCGCGGTCAGAGTCAGGCTGGTTCCGGAGGTGTAGGTATAGCGGGGCTGGGACTCCAGGGCGCCCACGGCTGCATCGACCTGGATGCGGGGTCTCGTGAGGTTGTTCCGCGAGTCGGTGATCGAAACTCCCGTGCTCTTCAGGGCGGAGAGCACCTGCTCCACCGAGGCGTTGGGCGCCTGGGACTTGAGCACGGCCCAGGCGCCGGCGACGTGGGGAGCCGCTAGAGACGTTCCTAACGCCGTGGCGAAGTAGTTTTCAGGATAAGACGATGTGATCCACCGGCCCGGCGCCAGCAGATCCAGCTCCGGGGAACTGTTGGAGAAGTCGGAGACCTCGTCCCGTTTTGTCTCCGAGTCGTCGCGACCGGGACTGCCATCGTCGGTCGATCCCACGCTCACTACGCTGGAGATGCAGGCAGGAAAATTGATCCCCGTGGACGACTCTTCGTTTCCGGAGGACGAGATAGTGGCTATTCCAACGGCCTGCAGCCTATCGACGATTGCTTTATAGGCTGGAGCAAAATCGTCGCAAGCAGCGGGATAAGTTTCCTCAGTGCCCAAGCTCAGGTTGACAGCCGCAACATCGAAATGGTCGCTCAGTTCGAGGACTCGTTCCAAGCCGGAGATCTGATCCGTCAAGCTCGATCTCATGCAGGGTTCGTCCGATTCCTCTTCTTCCTCAGAGCAATCGTCAGGCCCGAGCTTCGAGAATACCTGTATCGAGATGAGGCTGGCGTCTCTGGCTACGCCCGAGAAATCCGGCCCTCTGCCGGCGGCTATCCCGGCTATATGGGTCCCATGAAAGCAACCGGACAAGTCGGAGTCTGAACAGGGCACGCCCGAGCCGGTACGGGTGGATTGGGTGACGCCCCCGGGACAGAGCGATTCTCCACGGCCCGAGCCCGAGTAGCAGGCCTCCGACACGACCTTCCCCGCCAGAAAGCGATGGTCCTTGTCCACCCCGGTATCCAGGACGGCAATGGTCTGGCCCGAGCCGCTGAATCCCTGACTCCAGGCTTGAGGCGCTCCCACCAGGGGGATGCTTTCCTCCAGCTTCGGCTCGAGCAGCTTGTCCTCTTCGATGCTGACCACCTCCGGGTCCGAGGCCAGAGCCTCCAGTGCGCCCGCATCCACTTCCATGGCCAGATAGGGTATGTAATTGAACCTCTTGACGGACGAGAGGCTGTAGCCGCTCATTCTGACCAAGAGGGCCTCCTGAGCTCGATCGACCCGGCTCACCATGGCCGCCCGCGCCTCCGCGTCCTTGAAGCTGCGGGCGGCCGAAGCGCCGGAGCCTCCTTCAGCTCTCAACCCGACGATGACTCTTACCCGGCCCTCGGTCCGAGCCTTGGCGCTCAGCACCGCAAAGGCCCTGGTCCTTTGAGCTTTTGCCGTGGGTTTGACTTCCATGATGAGCCCGTCGGACGGCGGGGCAAGAGCATCCTCCTCACCCCGGGGGAGACCACTGAGCCTGCTTGTTGTAGCGCTGCAAGTTGATGTCCGGCTCGGGGTGATGGTTCCGGCTCCCTGCGGGACCACGCCGGTTGTGACGGGAAAGCAACCGGAAGCTGAACCTTGCCGGACCGTAATGGTTCTGCTGTACTCGTTGTCCCGTTCGTTGCTCTCCGAAACCGTGTCTTCGGAATCGACGACGATCTTGAGGGTGTGGGTGCCGGCGCTTAATCGTCCGATCCAGTAGTCGGACCAAGATGTGAAGTAGTTGCTCATGAGGGGCGAGTCAGCGGACCTTTCACTGTCGAATGTCTGCGCTGGCCGGCCATCGATAAAAAGCTCAACGCGAATCGTCTCCGTCACCGAGGCAGTGCCGGCGTTGAGCACGGCAAAGTCAACGAAAAGATCATCGGTGTCCCTCAGTGGCGAGCTGTCTCTGTGAGTGTCCTTTTCATTGGAGACCACGATCCTGTCCGACCAGTCCCGTGGCTGGTGCGGTCTGAGATTGGGCAGGCTGCCCTGGGCGAAATGGGAGGCCGGAGAAAGGATCAGGAACGAAACCGCAGTGGCGATCCGGATCCCGATTCCTGAAACCCTTCTGCCCCCTCGCTTTGCCTCCATTGGTCGACCGACCATTTGAAAAGGCTCCAGTATCGTCATCCGTGGAAACGCGCCGAGCTGTTACGTTCCCTATGCTACAACCTCGGCCTCAAGTGCCAGAGTAAGGCTCTTGAGCTGCCAAAAGGATTGATAGGGTACCGTAAATATGGGAATATGGTTCTATGAAGACGACCATTGATCTCCCCGACGCTACCTTCCGGCAGGCCAAGGCCATCGCCGCCGCCCGCGGCATGACCTTGAAGCGGTTCTTCTCCGAAGCGCTAAAGGAGAGACTCCGGCGCTACGCCGCAGAGACCCGGAGCAAAGGTGTCGAGCCTCCCTGGATGGCCGGATTCGGCGAGCTATCCGACCTTGCCGACGAGAACCGCCATGTTCTCCAATCGATAGAGGAAGAGTTCGAACAAATTTCCCCTGAAGATCTCTACAAAGACCCGCGATGATCCTCGACACCAACGCCTTGTCCGCGTGGGCGCAGGGGGACGCTGGGGTCGAAGCGCCCCTACGCTCGGCTGAGCGGTTGGTGGTCCCCAGCGTCGTTCTCGGCGAGTACTACTTCGGCATCCGCCAATCGCGCCACCGACTCCGCTATCAGAATTGGCTCTCCCGTTTCCTGCCGTTGACGGAAATCGCAACCGTCACCTCGGCGACGGCAGATGCCTATGCCGATATTCGACTGGAATTGAAGCGGCTGGGGGCTCCGATACCGCCTAATGACGTCTGGATTGCCGCATTGGCCCGCCAGCACGGCCTGCCGCTGCTGAGCAACGACAGCCATTTCGACGCCGTCGACCGAATCCAGCGCATAGCCTTTTGAATCGGTCAGGGAGTGACCTGCTCCAGGATGGCGACGTCCCCGGGGTTCCAGGTCTGCGCAATGATGTAGAGCTTGCCGTCGATCCGGCGCACCACGGCATCGTGGATATGCTGGAAGGTCTCCAGTCCCAGCTCATCCTTGACCATCACCGTGGAAATCACCCGGTCCCCTTCCAGAATGTAGATGGGCGCTCCCTTGCTGCGGTCCGGGCCATACAGGCAGCCCACCACGGCGTATTTCCCCACGTAGTCGATGTCGATGGGAAAGGAACCGACCGGCAGCTTCAGGGTGGACCGGTAGTGCCCGTAGCGGGTGAAGCGCTCCACTTTGGCGTTGGGTCGGTCCGAAACCGCCAGTTGTCGCTTGTCGGGAGTGAGGGTAATGCCGTGCCCAGTGCCGAAGCGGCCGGGGCCGCTGCCCTTGCCGCCGAAAGCCAGGTCGTGCCAGGTGACCCGAAAGGGGTCGGTGCCCAGGACTCGGGCCGTCAGTACGTAGTCGAGGCTCGAGTAACCCGTCGTCACGTAAAGCGTTCCGTCGAGATGCTCCACGTCGGTGGGAGCGAAATTCCCCTTTCCTCGGAAGTAGTCGTTGACGGTGGGATGATCGAAGTCGTCTTTCGGCGTGGGCGACTGCAGCGTGTGGACCAGGGCTCCGTCAAGCGTGGTGGTGTAAATGTCGCCGGTCTTGTGGGCCGGAAAGGTCAGGTAGCCTGTTCCGTCGGGGCCGTACCAGATGGTGACATTGTGCAGATTCACCTCTCTGATCGCCTCGGGCGTCTCCAGCAGCCGTACGGTCTTCAGGTCGGCGCTGATCTGAAGAATTCCCGCTCCGGCCAGGGCGAAGTAGGTCTCTCCCCTTCCGGGGCGACGGTCCACCGTGAAGCCCCCGTGGGCGGCGGCCAGGACCTTCCTGGCTTCCTCGGGCAACCGTTTGGAGGTATACAGGACCCGAAACTTCATGGCTCCCTGCCCGCTCACCGCCCCTTCGGAAGTCTCTGCCGTGCCGGAGCCTTCCAAACCGCCGACAACCGCGAGGGCCACCGCGGACCGGTGGTCATGAGAGAAGAGCGCCGCAGACCCGGAGCCGAGGCTCAACACAACGGCCCAGGCACAGAAAAGGACATGGGTGTGCCGCTTCATGAAATGACCCTCCCCGTAGGAAATGGGATGCAAACGATCTTCCGAATCGTGCGTCGGGCGCCGGGAGTTCCGGCTTCGGCAGGCAAACCTGGACAAACGAGCCACCGCTGGTCAGGCCGATTCGGCGCCCTTGTAACGAACCGTCAACTCCAACTTCTCGATCAGGATCTCTTCGGCAAGGTTACTGGCACGGTCCGCCACGCAAACTCCAACCAGGTTCTTTCCCAGTGCAAGCTGGTCCGGCTTCACCTTGTACTCCAGCCACCCGGAGTCGACACGAGCGGTTCCGAGGTTGAGGTTGTTGATCCTCACTTCAACCCGCTTCTCGATGCCCCGCGCCATGCCGCTGGTCCAGTGGGGCTCCGGACCCGGTCCGCCCACCCGCTCGGGAACCAGTCTGTCTCTGACCATGACGGGGGGATGCTTCCTGCTCTTGGGCAACCGCGCCGCGGCCGGATCGCTCAGCAGCAAGCGGAGGCGCAAACTGGCGACACGGTCGGCCTCCGACGGGATGTCGTCGCCCACATTGAGGGTCAGCAGGGTATCCACCCTCCCGCTGTTGTCGAGGGCGGCCGGCAAGGCCTCCAGCATGTTGGTGTTGCTATACATCAACCTGGGAGTCGTCCAGTCCTCTGGATTGGGCATCACAATTTTTCCGTGACCGCCGCCGCGACGTTGCACCACGAAGGTCTTGTCCAGGTGGCGAATGACCTCGGCCCCACCCATCTCGCGGAAGGCCTGCTGATGCATGGGCCAATGGAGTTCTCCCGGGTCGGGGCCGTACTTGAAATTGAAGGTCTGAATGCCGTCGGCGCCCTGGTGGTACCAGTTGGACCAGACTCCGCGAAGCACTTCGATGGGGGGAGCGCAGTAGCCGTCCGAGGAGTGGTGATCGTCGATCACGCCCAGCAGCTTGGTGGGCAATCCCTCGGCCAGTTGACGGAAAGCCACCAGGTCCACTTCGAAATTTCGGCATCCCAGAGCCAGGATATCCACCAGTTGCTCCTTGATCCAGGTGCCGACATCCATTCCGTCGAAATGACAGCCCAGCAGGTTCTCGGGAACCCGGGCGGCCAACAGGAAGGCCCGGCCGCGGCGGCGCTCCACCTCCAGGGTCATCATCCGGATTCTACGAATGAGGTCGGTCAGCAGGGAGTGATTTTCCCAGGCCTGACCGAGAGGGAAAATGGGGCACATGCGGGCGAAATCCAGCTCGATTCCATCGAAATCGTAGACCGTCGCGACCTCCTCCATCTTGCGAAAGACATAGTCACGCACACCCTCGACGGCATAATTCCAAATCCCGTTGGGATTCCAGGGCATGACCATGATCCAGTCGGGATTTTGCTGCTTGAGCGGGATCCGATTCTGATTGTGCATGTCATCGATGAAGGTCCCCCGCCCCGGAATGAACTGAGGGTCGTTGTCGCTGCCGTTCATGCGTTCGGAGAAGAAGACTTCCAGCCCTCGCCTACGGGTCTCGTCCTGAAAAATCCGAACGATGTCAATCCCTTCCCTGATCCAGCGCTGGTAAGCGGGCTGATTGTAGGTTGGCAGGATCTTGCTGGGGTAGGCAGCCACGTTTCCCTCCCCCCAGTTCCACCACACGCTGTCGATGCAGGACTCCGGGTCGTCGATGAAAGCGAAACGGCTTTCCAGGATGGCATCGATACTTGGATAGGTGTCGGGATCGATCAGCAGCACGTCAAAGTTCTTGGCCACCCGGCGGCGGCGGTTGACGGCTTCCAGGTGAAGCGGCGAGAGCCGCACGGGTGGCTTCCCTCCACCAGGGCGATCCTCCATGGCAATCCGGCACGCACTCAGTTGCGCGGCCCCGACCACACCGGCAACGGCGGCACCCAGAAATTCTCGACGATCCATGTTTCAACCACTCCTCGGTCTTGCGGCGACCCTTTTAGCAGTCAATGGTGCCTTTTGCACAATTCGGCAACGGTACCCTTGTCGGAAATGACCACAAAAGGCACAAAAACACAAATTGTGCCTTTTGTGCCTTTTGTGGTTAAACAGCATTTTTCACCAAGTCGCACCCGATATTGAAAAAGGCAGAACCTCGGATTTGCCGGCAAGACGAACTGCCCGCTACGGATTTTGCAAAAAGCTCAATGAATAATCGTTGCAGTCCTCAGCGCCGAAGGCCAGGCATCCTGCTTCCCCGGCAGATGCCAAGGCAGAAAATCCCCTTTTCGTTCGGTCGGACTGAAAGGCCCTATCAGCCTATCACAGCGGCAAGCCCGCATTGAAAACGAGCCCGTTCCCGTGGCAAATTTCCCTTCGCAAAGTTGCTGCTGAACCATTCCGGCAATTGGTGGGATAATACCGGGCCGGCAGGCTCCCGCCCGCACGATCAAGCGTCGCCAGCACTCAATCTTCTGTTACACAGCACTCATTTCCATTGTCTTGTCAGAGGGCTTACCCATGAATCGACCGCTCGGACCATCCGTCGAGGAACTGATTGAAAACAAGAACTGGCCCGAGCTGCGGGTTCGGGTGTCGGACTGGCCTGCGCCCGAGACGGCCGAACTGCTACTGGGAATGGACAAGTCGGACCGTGTGCTGCTGTTTCGCTTCCTCCCCCGTGCTGTCTCCACCGACGTCTTCGCCCATCTCAGCACCGAGTCGCAAGTCGCTCTGGTCAAGGAGCTCACCGACGAGGAAACCCGACAACTCCTGGCCAACCTGGAGCCCGACGACAGGACTCACCTGCTGGAGGAAATGCCCGGACGAGCCACTCAGCGCTTGCTGAACCTGCTGAGCCCCGAGGACCTGGTGGAGGCACGCAAGCTGCTGGGATACCCGGAAGAGAGCGTGGGGCGTCTGATGACCCCGGATTACGTGGCCGTCCGCGCCGAGTGGACCATCGAGCGCAGCTTGCAGCACATACGCAAGGTCGGCAAGGGGCTCGACTCCATCGCCACGGTCTACGTGACCGACCCCCATTGGAAGCTGCTGGACGAGATCGAGCTGCAACAGTTCGTGCTGGCAGCGCCCCATGATCGAGTCGATGCCCTGATGGACCGTTCGGTCGCCACCCTGTCACCCTACAGCGACCGCGAGGAGGCCGTCGGCCTCCTGGGCAAGTACGATCTGGTGGCAGCGCCCGTGGTGGACTCCGGTGGCGTGCTGCTGGGGGTGGTCACGGTCGACGACGTCATGGACGTGGCCGAGGAGGAAGCGACCGAGGATTTCCAGAAGTCGGCGGCCGTCGAACCCCTGAAAATGAGTTATGAAGAAGCGGGGGTCTGGTCCCTGTACCGCAAGAGAATCCCCTGGCTGGCTCTGCTGGTGCTGGTGAACCTGGCCGCCTCGTCGGTGATTGCCGCCTACGAAGAAACCCTGTCGGCCGCCATCGCCCTGGCTTTCTTCATTCCCTTGCTCATCGGCAGTGGCGGCAATGCCGGAGCCCAGTCGGCCACCCTGATGGTGCGCGCCCTGGCCACCGGAGACATCCGGGCAAAACAATGGCCTCGAACCGTCCTCAAGGAGCTGGCGGTTGGGGGAACTCTGGGAGCCACCATGGGAGCCACCGCCTGGTTCTTCGGGGTGCTTAGAGGGGGATTGGACATCGCCATCGTGGTAGGTCTGGCCATGCTGGCCATCGTTGTGGCCGCCAATACCATCGGTGTGGTGCTGCCCTTCCTTTTGAGCCGCCTGGGAATCGATCCGGCCGTGGCCAGCAGCCCCCTGATTACCTCGATAGCCGACGTGGCCGGACTGGTGATCTACTTCTGGCTCGCCTCGGCGCTGCTGGGCGGCATGGCCTGAGAGTGGGCTGGACAGGCCATTGGTTGTTCCGATACACTCACGCCTCCCGGTGACCCTCTGCCCCGAATCGCCCACGGAATAAGGGATTTCAGGGTCGGCCCTTTTCGATCCGCCGGAAATCAGTGCCCCCGGAGGTCCGTTGCCGATGGCCGCAGCCAGCAAGAACGACTCGGCTTCCCCC
This sequence comes from Candidatus Versatilivorator vitaminiformans, assembly GCA_027493295.1. Lineage (GTDB taxonomy): Bacteria > Acidobacteriota > Terriglobia > Versatilivoradales > Versatilivoraceae > Versatilivorator > Versatilivorator vitaminiformans. The sequence goes on from JAPVWS010000096.1 coordinate 15,043, forward strand.
AACGGCGCCGAGCGCAGGCCCGGTCCCACCGATGTCCTGATCATCGGCAGCGGTATTGCCGGAGCCACCGCGGCTCTACGCCTGGCACGCAATCCGCGGCGGCGGGTGACCGTGGTCACTCGCGAAGAGGACCCCAAGCAGTCCAACACCCGCTGGGCCCAGGGAGGGGTCGTTGGACGTGGCAGCGACGATGCACCGGAAACCCTGGCTTCCGATATTGTTGCCGCCGGCGCCGGAGCCAGCTCTCCTCAAGCCGCCAGGCTTCTGTCCGAAGAGGGTCCGCGGCTGCTTCAGGAAATCCTGGTGGAGGAGGCGGGGATCCCCTTCGATCGCGGCGATTCCGGCCAATTGGTTTTCGGACGGGAGGCCGCCCACTCGCGCCGGCGGGTGATCCATGTGGGAGACACCACCGGCCTGAGCATCATCGAAGGGTTGATGGCCGCGCTGCGTCGCTGTCCCAACGTGAGGTTTCTCACCGGCTTCACGGCCGTGGACCTCATCACCTTTCCCCACCACTCCAGGGATCCGCTGGCCACCTACCAGCCCATCACCTGCCACGGCGCCTATCTGTTCGATCGCGAGGCGCGACGCGTCCACCGGCACCTGGCCCGATTCACGGTTCTGGCCACGGGCGGCCTGGGCAGAATCTTCCGTAACACCACCAACCCCGTGGGAGCCCGCGGCGACGGCCTGGCCATGGCCCACCGGGCGGGGGCCCGCATCGTCAACGCCGAGTACGTTCAGTTCCACCCGACCGCGCTGGCCACTACGGGCGGGGAGAGCTTTCTCATCAGCGAGGCCGTACGCGGTGAAGGGGGAGTCCTGCTTTCCCCCGAGGGCCGGGCCTTCATGGCCGACTATTCCCCCGAGTGGAAAGACCTTGCCCCGCGCGACGTGGTGGCTCGGGCCATTCACCACCAGATGGAGACCCATGGATACCCGCACATGCTGCTGGACATCGCCTCCCGGATGCCGGCCGCGGCCATCGAGGAACGGTTCCCCAACATCCGATCCACCTGTCTTGCTGCCGGCATCGACATCACCAGAGAGCCCATTCCGGTGATTCCCGCGGCCCACTACTTCTGCGGCGGCGTATTGGTGGATTCCTGGGGGCGATCCAACATCCGCAACCTTCACGTGGTGGGTGAAGCCAGTTGCACCGGCGTCCACGGGGCCAACCGCCTGGCTTCCACTTCCCTCCTGGAGGGTCTGGTCTGGGGCAGCCGGGCCGCCGACAAGATGGAAGCCTGCATGGACTCCGGCTCCCTGCTCCCGCCTCCTCCCCTGGAGGCCCTGCCCCCCTGGGACGACAGCGGGCTGGTTTCCGACCCCGACCCGGCGCTCATCCAGGGAGACATGCAGACCATTCAGAACATCATGTGGCATTACGTGGGGTTGGTTCGCAGTGGGGACCGCCTCTCCCGAGCCATCCGGGAATTGCGTCATCTGTGGAACGAAATCGAGACCTTTTACCGAACCACCAAGCTGAGCGACGGTCTGATAGGACTGCGCAACGCGGTCGAGGCCGCCCTGATCGTCGCCAGGGCCGCTTACCACAACCGGCAGAGCCGCGGCTGCCACTACCGGCAGGACTCGGTGCTGGCGGACGGCGACCGCTTGATCTGAGCGAATGGGGCCATGCTGAAGAAACTCGACGATTACCGCTATCTCATTCCCAAGTCCTACAAGCAGGGAATGAGAGTCGAGGGACTGGTCTACGCCAACGAGTCGCTGATTCGGCAAATCGGCAAGGACCTCACCAAGGAACAGGTGGCCAACGTGGCCACCCTTCCGGGGCTGGTGGGACGCTCCTTGGCCATGCCCGACGCCCACCAGGGCTACGGATTCTGCATCGGAGGCGTGGCAGCCTCCGACCTCGACGAAGGGGTGGTCTCGGCCGGCGGAGTAGGCTTCGACATCAATTGCGGCGTCCGCCTGTTGGCCTCCGACTTCCAGACCGAAGACGTCCAACCCAAGCTGCAGCCGCTCCTGAATCAACTCTTTCGCGACATCCCCTGCGGCACGGGAAAACAGGGATTGCTGAAACTGGCCCCGAGGGACCTCGACCCGGTGCTGGAAGACGGAGCCCAGTGGGCGGTGCGAAAAGGGTACGGTGAAGCGGCTGACGAGGCCTTCATCGAGGAACTGGGCAGAATGCCCGGCGCCGACCCTTCCAGGGTCAGCTCCCGAGCCAAGCAACGCGGCCACCGTCAACTGGGGACCCTGGGGTCGGGCAACCATTTCCTCGAGCTCCAGAAAGTGGAGGAAGTGTTCGATTCGGAACTCGCCGGTCGTTTCGGTCTCTACCGGGACCAGGTGGTCGTGCTCATACACACCGGATCCCGCGGCTTGGGCCACCAAGTGTGCAGCGACTACCTGGATCTGATGCAGCAGGCCATGAAGCGCCATCGGATCAAGGTGATAGACCGCCAGTTGGCCTGCGTCCCCATCAACTCGGGAGAGGGCCGGGACTATCTGGCGGCCATGGCCGCCGCCGCCAATTTCGCTTTCGCCAACCGGCAGATGATCACTTACTGGACCCGCCGGGCTTTCGGCCGGATCCTGGGAAACGACAAGCTCAGGATCGTGTATGACGTCTGCCACAACATCGCCAAGAAGGAGGATCACCGGATTGCCGGCAAGAACAGGGCGGTTCTGGTTCACCGCAAGGGTGCCACCCGAGCCTTTCCCAAAGGCCATCCGGCTCTGCCCGGGGAAGTCAGAGACCTGGGGCAGCCGGTTCTGGTGCCCGGCAGCATGGGAACCTGCTCCTATGTCCTGGTGGGCACGGGGCGGGCGATGGCTGAAACGTTCGGTTCCTCCTGCCACGGGGCGGGACGGGCCATGAGCCGCAGCCAGGCCAAGCGGGAAACGCCGGCGCAGAAGTTACTGCAGGAGATGGCAGCCAAACGGATCCTGGTACGGGCGCAGTCGCGATCCGGGCTGGTCGAGGAAAAACCGGACGCCTACAAGGATGTCAGCCAGGTAGTGGAAGTGGTGGAAAGAGCAGGAATCGCCACCAAGCTGGCCAAGCTGGTTCCGCTGGCGGTCATGAAGGGTTGATCGGGCTGATTCGTCATTGCCCGAACAGTTGAGCTGCGCTATACTTGTCTGTTTAAAGGTTGGAACAAACTCCTGCAAACCGTAACCGGACATCAGCCCATCAGGGTGAATCGACCAGGCGACGCTAACGATCTGTGAGGTCCCGCGAGCGATCCCTCGTATTCAGAAGCCCTTCCAGGCAGTTTACCAGCCACTTCACACGGAGCCCCAGGAGTGCGGCGCAGCCTTTCCGAGCCTGACGCCGCCTTGCCTCCTGCGGGCTGACTCAGAGGAGACCTGTCAAATCGGGTTCTGGACTTCATATCCAGGCCGCAGCCAATCAGGTTCGCCTTCAATTCTCAGGCAAGCGAGTCAAACGGATCCATGATTCCCCGTACCGACCAAGACAAGCTGTTGGAGCAAACTCTGACTCCGAGTGCTGATGCGCGCGAGGTAACTCCGCGCCCCGGGGCACTTGATGAAGATCTGGCGGAATCCCTCCCGGAAGGCACCAGCCGTTTTCTTGGGGAAGAATCGGATCGGCGGGGTTCCCTGGGAGGACAGGCCAACGACGAAGACTCCACTGCCCTTGGAACAGGCGAGGGAACCGCAACTCAGGATCGGGAAGACTCGGCTGGACTGGACCTGACACCCGGCGCTCTGGACCGTGCCAGCGAGACGGACCCCGTCAGCCTCTACTATCAGGAAATGCGGTCGGTTCCGCTGTTGACCCGTGAAGGGGAAGTCTCCCTGGCCAAGCGCATTGAACGGGGCAACCTCAGGATTTCCAAGGCCCTGTCCCGGTCGCCCTTCGTCGTGGGTGAAATCCTCCGGCTGGGCGCTCAACTGGAGAGGGGCGAGCGTTCCGTCAACCGGGTGGTGGTATCCAACGGTGACTTGATCGATGCGAGGCTTCGGGACGCGTTGGACCGGATTCGAAGGATTGGAGAGTTGGCCGAAGAATGGGAGCGGTTGCAGCGCCAATTGGCCTCGGCCGACACGGGCAAACCCGGAGAACGTCGTCGACTGGGCAACCGTCTTGCCCGTCACACGATCCTCGTCTCCCAGGCGGTTCGGCGCCTGCAACTGACCGACTCAGAGCGGGCTCGACTGATCGGGCGGCTCCGGCAGCATTACGAGGACCTGCCCGCCAACCGGGCCAAATCGCGGGCTCCCGGCAACGATGCAACCTCGGCCGACGGCAAGCATCTCTCAAGGACCGGTCGGGAAGGGCTGCGGCGGACCCTGGCCGTCCTCACTCGAAACAGCAAGGCCGTGGCTCTGGCCAAGCGGGACCTGGCTCAAGCCAATCTTCGCCTGGTGGCTTCCATCGCACGGAAATACTCCGGGCGCGGCCTGCCGATGCTGGACCTGATTCAGGAGGGCAACATCGGTCTCATGAGGGCGGTGGACAAGTTCGAATACCGGCGCGGCTACAAGTTCTCCACCTACGCCACCTGGTGGATTCGCCAAGCGGTGACTCGAGCCCTGGCGGACCAGGCCCGGACCATCCGCATCCCCGTACACATGGTCGAGACCATCAACAAGCTGATCAG
>JAPVWS010000097.1 GCA_027493295.1 Candidatus Versatilivorator vitaminiformans
CTGAATCGGGTCGAGAAGAACATCCGGCCCTTGACCCCGCGCTGACCCCGCCAATGATGCACGCGACCGGCCGCAGAACCCTGCGCGCCCTGCTGATGCTGCTGGGCTTGGGCCTGGCAGGCTACCTGGTCTACCGGCTCGGTCCCGGCCGGATTCTCTCCCTGTTACTCCAGATCGGCTGGCACCTGTCGGCCCTGGCAGGTATCCACGCCCTCTATCAGGGTGTGCGGGCGGCAGCGTTTTCGCGCTGCCTGCTCGACATCCAGGTGTCCTATCGGGATGTCCTGTGGATTCGAATCTCCGGGGAAGCCGTACGGGTGCTGACCTCCACCGGACCCTTGCTGGCGGAACCCGCCAAGGCCTGGTTGCTGAAGCGGAGAGGGTTGGCTCTCCACCAGGCCTTCGCCTCCACCCTGTCCGAGATCCTCTTCTACAACCTCAGCGCCGCGGCCATCGCCGCCGTCGGGTTTGCCGTCCTAGCCCTTCAGTTCCCCCTGGAGCCTTCCCTGCGGGCTTCGGTCTGGGGTGGCGTGCTCCTGTTCGGCGGCATCCTGCTGGTGGCTGTAGTCGCCTTCGTCCGCCGGTCCTATCTCTTTCATTCCACTCTAAAACGGCTCAGCCGGCGACCCTGGCTTTCCAGCCGGGTAACGCCCCATCTGGAACGGGTGAGACAGATGGAGGAGGTTCTCTTCCGGGTGGTCTACGACCGGCCGGCCCGGTTCCTGACGGTCGTCACGTTGGAAGCTGCGGCCCACTTGCTGCTGATACTGGAGGTGTACTGGGTGCTGGCGGTGCTGGGGGACCCGCCTCCGCTGCTCCATCCGCTGTTGATTGAAACCGCCAGCAAGTTCATCAGCCTCCTCTTTGTGTTCGTTCCCATGCAGTTGGGGGTGGCCGAGGGGGCTTATGCCTTTGTGCTTGTCCTGCTGGGTCTTCCCGCCGCCGTAGGCGTGACCCTCTCCCTGGTCCGCCGCCTGCGCAGCCTGTTGATTGCCGGAGTGGGCCTGCTCTGCTGGTGGGCCCTGGGCCGGCAGTAGTCCGCATAGCGGACAAACTGGAAAAGTTTGCAAACCAGCACAGCGCATTCGGCCGCGGATGACGTAAAATCTGGGCGCCAGGGAGCGGCCCGAGGGAACTTCGCCCCGAACGCCCCTGCATCCCCAACGTTCGCAACAGACTGACCAGGAGAACCATCACCCATGGATTTCGATAAGGCCCGACGACGCTTGTCCGGTTGCTACGTCACCGTCCCCACACTGTTTCACGACGACGCCGAGCTGTCGTTGAACCTGGAAGGAATCCGGAGGCACGTGGGTTTCCTGCTGGGGGGAGGCCTCAAGAGCGGCAACGCCGTCTTCCTGGCTGGGGGTGCCGCCGGCGATTTCTCCACCATGACCTTTGAGGAGCGGGTGGTCGTGGCCAAAACGGTGGTCGAGGCGGTGGAGGGAAGGGCCCCGGTAGCCATGGGAGCCCAGACCACCAGCACTGCCGAGCTGCGCCGTCTGGCCCGGGCCGCCCGGGACCTCGGCGCCGACTACATCCAGGTCTCCTGTCCCTTCTACTTCGGCCATTCCGAAGAGGACTTCTACGAATACGTGGTCGCGGCCGCTGAAGCCGCCGATGTCGGCATCATCGTCTACAACACCTTCTGGACCAGCACCGGGGTCTCTCTGGGCCTGGTCGGCAGGCTGGCGGAAATACCCAACGTGGTGGGTCTCAAGTGGGCCACGCCCCACCCGAACTGGATGTCCTTCGAGCAGGTGGTGCAAGCCTACGGCCGGCGGTTTTCGGTGATCGACAACCAGATGCACTTCGTGGCCAGCCACATACTGGGGGCCCGAGGCTTCGAGGTCCACGTCTGCAACTACTGGCCGGAGTGGGGAGCCCGGCTGATCGAGCAAATGAAACGGAAGGACTACCCGGAGGTTCAGGACATGTTGACCCGGGCAGCGCAACCCTTCATGAAGCTGTGGTCGCAGATCGAGCAGGAGTACACCTCGGGCGACGGCTATCTGGACAAGCTGTGCATGGAGCTGGTGGGCCTGCCTTCCAGCCGCTGCCGCCCTCCCACCCGCGACGTCCGGGAACGCTACCGGGAAGCGGCTCGCCGAATGCTCCTTCAGGCCGGAGTGCCCAGGGTCCAGGGGGCTGCCTGAACGCCTTCGGGCAAGTGTCCGAGAAGAGAAGTCGTCCGGGAGCTCCGTTTGCGGAAACCGTTGACGAACAGAACCTGCTAGGATTGGGCCGGACCGGTGGTCCGAGCCGAAGATCTGCACAAGGAGAGGAAACGATGGGGGAAGCCTGGACTCGCAGCCAAAACGAGGTGCTGGCCACGCTGCAGGATGTGGTGGCCATTGAAAGCGTCAATCCCGGATTGCCCGGCGGACAGAGGGGTGAATCGGCGATGGTGGAGTACCTCTCCGAATTCTTCGACGCGGCCGGAATGGGGTGCGAATCCCGGGAGGTTCTGCCGGGGCGCAGCAACTTTATCGGCACCCTGGAAGGTCGAGACCCCCAACGGGTGCTCCTGTTCGAGTGTCACATGGACACCGCCTCGGTGGGGGTCATGACCATTCCTCCCTACGAGCCCCATATCCGGGACGGCCTCCTTTACGGGCGGGGGTCCTGCGACACCAAGGCCGGCGGCGTGGCCATGATCCACGCCATGAAGCGCCTCAAGGAATCGGGACAGGTCCCCCCCTGCACCATTCAGTTTGCGGGGGCGGTGGACGAAGAGTATCTCTTTCGCGGCGCCTTGAGCCTGGCGGCCACGGTGAAATCGGAGGCGGTCGTGGTGGCCGAGCCAACCGACCTGGCGGTGATCCGCGCCCACAAGGGATTGGCCCGCTTTCGAATCCGGGTGGAGGGAGTGGCGGCCCACAGCTCCAAGCCCTATCTGGGGATCAACGCCATCGTCAAGATGGCCCGGCTGATCACCGACATCGAGAGAGAGATCCTGCCCAGCCTGCAGCGGAAAGACCACCCCCTGACCGGCGGCCCCACCCTCAACATCGGGGTGATCCACGGGGGCGCCCAGGTGAATTTCGTGCCTCACGAGTGCGTGGTGGAGGTGGATCGCCGCACCATTCCGGGGGAGTCCCCCCAGGATACGCTGGCGGAATTCGAAGAAGCCCTGGAGCGGGCCCGGGGCGCCGACCCCGAATTGAAGGTGAGCCTGGAGGAGCCCTTCCTGCTGGACAACGCCATGGAGACTCCCGAGGATTCCCCCGTCGTGCAAGCGGCCTGCCAGGCCTCCCTGGCCGTCCTGGGCAACTCCACCGTTGCCGGCGTCCCCTACGGCACCGACGCCAGCAAGTTCACTTCGGTGGGAACTCCGGCCATCGTGCTGGGTCCCGGCAGCATCGACCAGGCG
>JAPVWS010000098.1 GCA_027493295.1 Candidatus Versatilivorator vitaminiformans
TCGGTGTCGATGCGCACGAAGGTCCAGTCCCCCTCGAAGGCGCCGGCGTTGTCCGGATAGCGGGGCTTGATCACGTAAGCCTTGACGTCGGTGATTTTCATGGTCTCTGTCCTCCTGAATGGGTAACCAAGCGCGGCTGCGGGTTGAGGGCGGGCCGCGCCTCAGGACTTGGAAGGCCCCGGCAGTTCTCCCGACACCCGGCGCAGATGGTCCATGCGCTTGCCCCTGGCCTTCTGCAGGGCTCGGTCCGGAACCGGAAGCTGGTCGAACAGGTCGGGATAGCTGCGGACAAATCCCTCGGCAAACTGGGTCCCACAGTTCCAACCGGCCCGGCCTGCACTGATCTCGATGCGCTTGCGGGCAAAGGCCTCGGTGTGGCCCTGTGTGGCGAACAGGACTTCGGCCTCAACCCGCTTTTCGGCCCAGTCGCTGATATCCACGTAGAAGTCGATCTCGTCGTTTTCGAAGAAGACCCCCAGGTAGTAGGTCAGGGCCACCGTGTGGGGAGGGACCGGGCTGGAGGGGTCGGGCAGGGAGGCCAGGTGCATGGCTTCGTGGGTGGCGAAGCCGGCTTCGTCGTGCTCGTTGCGCGAGGCCGACACCATGCCGCTGCGCCCCCGCAGGTAGCGCCGGTGGGAGATCATCACATCGGGCCGCACCTCCAGGATGATCTGCTTTAGGGCCTCCACCGATTCGAGTGTCCGCTCCATGCGATAGGGCTCCGGAAACCCGTGCACCCGCACGTCGCTGACGCCGAAAAGAGCGCAGACGGCGCGGAACTCCCGCAGTTTCTCCCCGGCGTATTCATCCCGGGTCTGGTTGACGATCCGCGGATCGCGCTCGGCGGCGGGCTTGATCAGTTCGTCGTAGAGGCGTTCGTTGTGCTTGGTGGCTCCGTTGGTGAGGGTCACCACGGTCACGGCATCGCCCTGGGAGCGGTGAATGCCGCAGGTGCCGGCGCAGTGGGTGAAATCGTGGGGATGGGCCACCACCACCATCAGGCGCAAGGGTTCCCGGGCAGGGGTGGCTGCCTGCGGTTGTGGCGTCATGGCTGCTCCCTGAGCAGGTAGCGCAGAGGAGGTCGTCGGCTGAAATGGGCCCGCGAGATGGGAATCCGCAATCTCATCAGGGTCCCCAACGGCTCGGGTCGGGGGGCGTGCCGAACCTCATGTAGCGCATCCCCTCCTTGGCGGACAGCATTTGGAAGTCCCCGCTGACAGCATAGAGCCGCCCGCCGTTGAGTTCCAGTTCCAACTGTACGGCCCGGCCCTTAAGACTACCGAAGCGGGCGTCGTCTTTCCATCGGGGAACCCAGCCAGTGCTGTCGGCGCTGCAGGGGCTGCAATCCTCCAGGCCGTAGCCCGGGATGGGATTGCCGTCGGCGTCGGTGATTCCCACCAGGAACTGACCGCCGGGCGCCTGCACGTTGAAGCTCAGGCGTTCCCCCTGAACCAGCAGGGCTCGTGTCTTCAGCCGGCCCTGCCCTGAAGCGGCTTCCAGAAAGACGAATCCATCCAACCTCAGCCGGTGCATCAGGATGGCCGACCGCTGGGGGGAGTGTTCGTCAAAGACGGCGTGCTCGTGGGCGCTGGCGCAGGAATAGAGGCGGATCTCGCTCTCGGTCGCAATCAGGCTGCAGGGCAGGATGCAGCCCGCCCCGATCCGGCCCGGGTCGGCGTTGGCCACAAAGGGCTCCCTCGGCCACCGCTGGAAGTGCCAGCCGTCGTAACTGTAGGCCAGTTGACAGTCGATTCGACCCCCCTGAAACTTGCCGTGCCGGGCGGTCCGCGCCTGGGTCCGGTAGATCCAGAGCAACCCGATGAACAGGTTGGCGTAGGGGAAGGTGGGCATGCCGTAGAGCTCGGCCAGGTCGGGGTCCAGTCCGTCGGGGGACAGGGCCAGCTCGACCGGAGAGAACTCCTTCCAGTCCGGGGTTTCCATCAGGGCGATGCGCCGGTCGCCGTTCTTGGGACGGATGGCCAGCACGTAGCTGTCGCGGTAGCGGTTCCAGAAGGCGCAGACGGCGGGGTCGCTGCCGTAGGGATGCCAGAGGGGCCCCTTCGGATCGTTCCAGGTCAACCCGTCGGGGGAGGTCACGATCCAGGAGTCCTTCTTGCCGGTGCCGGGTCCGTGGCCCTTGCAGACGAATCCCTTGATCCGCTGCCGGGGATCCTGGGCCCGTTCGTCGTAATAGCAGGGGCCCCACTCGCCGAAGCGGTTCAGGGGCGCCGCTCCCACCTGGTTGGGCAGCAATCGGTCCGGGAGCGGTACGGAAGGTGCCAGGTCGGGGACCCTCCAGTGGACGCCGTCACTCGAATCCGCCGCCGAAGGCACGAAGTGGGCCGGCCCCGCGCCTTTCCCCAGCCCGCTCAGGGACTGGTAGAGCATGCGCCATCCCCCGGCTTCGCGGCAGGGAAAGACGGTGGGATAGGCAAACCCGAGGTCGATCCCCGGAACCTGGAAGGTGGCCTCGGGAACCGGGTCGGGCCGTCCCAGGCGGCGCTCCAGACCCTGCTTCTCCAGAAGCTGGGTGTCGTCGAAGAAAAGAAGCCGGGTCATGGCACCTTGGCACCTCGACTCAAGTGGCGCGCGAACCAGCCGCCGATCTCCTCCAGGGTGGCCGGGTCCCGCAGGTAGGCCCCATGGCCCCCAGAGTACCACACCGAGCGGAAGCGATCGCCGGCCTCCAGCAGGGCGTACTTTTGCCTGGCCTCATCCAGCATGGGTTGGACTCCTTCCCTCGGAAAGTCGCTGTCCCCTTCAAAGGCCAGCAGGGGTCGGGGAGCCATCAGGCTGAACAACTCCTGCCGCGAGGTCCAGCGGCGAACGCCCGGAATCCAGGCATACCAGCCCGCGTCCCGTTCATGCTCCAGGGCCGCCTCGAAAGTGATCAGGCAACTGCCGGTGCAGACGGCCTTGATGCGGGGTTCCGCGATGGCGGTCTGCCAGGCCAGGTTGCCGCCCATCGACCAGCCCATCACACCCACCCGCCGGGGGTCGATGTCGTCGCGGGTCTCCAGGTAGTCCAGGGTTCGGATCACGTCCCACACCTCCATGGCGGCCACGCTGCGGCCGTCGATGAGGGCCCGGCGCATCAGCCAGTGGTACTGGGCGTGGGAGGCCGCGGTGAAGGCGGCCCGGTCGGCGGCGCTGTCCGGGCGCGGACCGGCCCTGGCCCCGAACACGCGGCAGTCGATGCTCATGAGGGCGAACCCCTGAGCCAGGAGCCTGGTGAGGGGCAGGGGCTCGTGGTTCCCCAGCTTCTTGACCGGAAACCGATGGTGAGGAGACTCGACGGCAAAGGGCAGAGGCCACTGCTCGTGGCCGAAGATCGCCAGATCCTTGGTCCGATGTCCGCCCGGAAGCACCAGGATCAATGGCAGGGGTTTGCGGGCTGCCGCCGGCCGGACCAGCAGTCCGGGGACCCGCTCGCCGGGCTCGCTGTTGAAACGCAGCCATTGGGCCGTGAAATTTTCACCGGCCTCCTCCCGGACGATCTCGGCCTGAAGGTCGCACCGCTCCGGGCCGATGCCCAGGCACCGGCGGTAGCGGCGGGTCAACTGGCGGCGGCGCCTCAACCAGCGGTCCCTGTCCTGTCGGCTGTCTGGCATGGTGTCCCGGCGGGAATTGCGGTCAGCCCTTCACGGCGCCCAGGCGGATGCCCTCCACGAAGTAGCGCTGGCCCACGATGAAGACCAGGATCATGGGGAGGGTCATGACCATGGACCCGGCCATCAGCAAGGGCCAGTCGGGATCGGTGTACATCCCCCGGAACAGGGTCAGTCCCAGGGGAAGATTGAAGAGATCCTCCGTGCTGCTGACGATCAGCGGCCACATGAAGGTCCTCCAGGAGCCCACGAAAGCCACGATGGACAGGGCGGCCAGGGCCGGAGTGGAGAGCGGCAGGGCGATGCGCCAGTAGAGGCCCAGCGGGCTGCAACCGTCGATGCGGGCGGCATCCTCGATCTCCCTGGGAATAGTCAGGAAGAACTGCCTCAGCATGAAGGTGCCGTAGGCGGTGAAGACCGAGGGCAGGATGACCGCCTGGTAGGTGTTCACCCAGCCCAGCTCCCGCAGCAGGATGTAGGAGGGAATCATGGTGACCGTGGCCGGAATCATCAGGGTGGCCAGGTAGGCGAAGAAGATCTGCTTGCGGCCGGGGAAACGGAGCCGGGCGAAGGCGAAGGCGGCCAGGCTGCTGGTGATCACCTGTCCCAGGGTGATGGCCAGGGCGAAGAAGACCGTGTTGAGGACGAAGCGGCTGAAGCCCCGCGGACCGCTCCCGGATTCCACCAGGCGCTGCCAGGCCAGCAACTGGCTGTAGTTGTCGGTTCCGGAATGAAAGAACCAGCGGGGATCGTCCATCACCCGCTCGGCCAGTTGCCTTCCCGGAAGCAGCTTGGGCTCGGTGGAGAAAACGTCGGCCTTCCCTTTGAGCGAGGTGATCGCCATCCAGTAGAAGGGGAACAGCATGGAGGCGGCCAGCAGCACGAGCAGGCCGTAGATCACCAGGGGACCACCTTTAGTGCGGCTCAGCATCAGTACTCCACCCGTTTCTCGGCCAGCCGCCAATTGATCATGGTCAATATGAAGACGATCAGAAAGAGGACCCAGGCCACCGCGGACGCGTAGCCCATGCGAAAGAACTCGAACCCCTGCCGGTAGAGGTAGAGGCTGACGGTGGTGGTCCCGAAGCTGCCCCCGGTCATGACGTAGGGGGCGTCG
>JAPVWS010000099.1 GCA_027493295.1 Candidatus Versatilivorator vitaminiformans
GCACCCGTTTCGACAAGCTCGATGTGGTCTTCACCTTCTTCATCTACTTCGCCCTCATCGTCGATGCACTCAAATCCATATAGTGTGAACAGGCCCTAGTCCATCCCGCCGTCCCGTCGCGCGTGTTCGCGATCTCGTTTCGCCGCCGCATCTCCGGCGGCGGCTGAGGACTCTCGAAACACATGGACTGAACCATCCTTTGGCCCGACGCTCCTCGATTCTCACGCCTTGCGTGCATCCTGTTCGGGCGATCGCGCTGCATTCTCGGTCTCGTTCGCGAGAGCCGGGACGGCTTCCCCCTCTCGCGGAGCGCCGTCCTACCAGCCCACCGGCTTCCGAATGTTGGTTCCCGGGATCGGATCAGGCAGTTGCGAGCTTCGCACGGCCCCCGGCCTGATGCGCCTCGTGAAGTCCGCGTGCGCCGCAAGCTGGTGGGACGCCCTCCGTGCACCCGGCGTCACCAGACCGATGCGCTTCCCGTGGTGCTCCTTCACGAGACGCATCGCTTCGGCGATGTCGCTGTCGTTGCTCACCACGACCGCACAATCGTATGCCTCCAGCCACCCGTCGTTGAGCAGATGCACGGCGAGGTTGACGTCCGAGCCTTTCTCCTCGGTTCTGACGATCTCCGCAGTGCGCTGACTGCCGACCGGCCGTGCGAGCCGTGCGCGAACCCTGTGTGTCAGAAAGTGCCCGTAGTACACCTCGACCTCCGCCCGGTAGCGCAGAAGGGCGCGGAGATAGACATCCTGGCGCTGAGGCTTCGACTGGTCCGCAGGCGTGCCCGACACCCGTGCCGTGAAGTACTTAACCTTCAGGATGTCGTGACGGGGCTGAAGAACCTTCGCGAACAGGGCGGTCAGGTCGAGCCATTTCCAGGGCGTTCCCCTGAGCGCACCGTAGTAGAGATTGAACCCGTCCACATAGACGAAGGTGCGCATCGCAGCCCGCCGCACAAAGCAAGGGCCTCCGAAGAGGCCCCGCGCCCTGCGATCGAAACCGCAGGGGGAGTAAGCTACAAATTAGCTGCAACCGCTGAAAATTTCAAGAATCTCGCAGCCCCAATTCTGCTTCGAGGGGCGCGAAGACGGCTAAGCGGTCCTCCCGTCAAATGAAATAAGCCAGCAGGAAGACGGCAATCATCATGAAGACCAGCGACACCTTGACCGCCGCGCCCACTGCCATTCCCAGCCAGGTGCCGATGCCGGCGCGGCCAGCCCTTTCCAGGCTGCCGTGGAGGGTCAGTTCAGCCAGCACGGCCCCCAGGAAGGGGCCGATCAGCACCCCGACAATGCCGAAGAACAGTCCCACCAGCGCACCCAGACCGGCTCCGGCGGCGGCCCGCGTGCTGGCGCCCGATCTCTTGGCCCCCAGAGCCCCGGCGATAAAGTCGGCCGCGTAGGCCAGCAGGGTGAGGCCCACCAGGACGACCACCGTTGGGGCACCGACACGAGAGAACCCGTCTATCCAGGCAGCCAACACCAGGCCGGCCAATACCAACACGGTTCCCGGCAACCCCGGCAGGTTCGTCCCCGCCACACCCACAGTCACCAGCAGCAGGGCCAGGGCCCACAAGAGGATCGACATCGGCCTTCAGAATGGTTCGGCTGATTGCAAGTTTAGGGAGCGACCAATTGCAACGTTAATCGATCTGCAGGATTTCGGCGGCTTCGCGGGCAAAGGCGATCAGCATCTCGTCCGACCCCGGAGCTGCGATCAGGGACAGCCCTACCGGCAGCCCCTCCGCCTCGCCCCAGGGTAGATTGATCTGGGGCGCGCCGATGGTTCCTGCGGTACAGGTAAGCTGGACAATGCGCGAGGTCAGGGGGCGCCGCTCGGACATGGTCTGCGTCCGGGGAGGGGCCGGCGTGGGCGCCGTGGGCAGGCAGACCACCGTATCTCCGGCCAGCAGGGTCCTCATGCGGTCCATTACCTCTTGCCGATGCGCCAGGGCGGCGGCTACCTCCTCGGGTGTCACGCTCCTGCCGGCCAGGCAACTCTCGGCCACGTGAAAGCTCATCCTGGGGTTGATGCGGTCGATCCATTCCCTGACCACTTCCCAGGCTTGGCTGCTTGCCCGCACCCGCTGGCCGGCGGCCCAGTCCGGGAGGCTGGTGGGGGCCAGCCGCTCTCGCCTGGAGAGGCCGATCAAGGCCCCCAGGCGATCCACCACGGGCTCGAGGGCCGCCCGGACCGGCGGGTCAGCCACCTCAAAGGCATCCTCCGCCACCACCAGGCGGCGCGGCCGTGCCGGGCCGATCTCGGTCTGCAGCAGCACCGACCCCACCCGGGCAAACAGGCCGGGGTCCCGGGCAAACCAACCGGCGGTGTCGTAACTGGGCGCCTGCAACAGCATTCCGTCCAGTGAAATGCGCCCGTGGGTGGGGCGCAGCCCGTAGAGGCCGCAGAAGCTGGCTGGTATCCGCACCGAGCCGCCGGTGTCGGAGCCCAGGGCGAAATCGACCAGGCCGCCCGCCACCGCGGCCGCCGAACCGCTGGAGGAGCCCCCGGGAACGCGCCCCGGGGCCTTGGGGTTCAGAGGAGTTCCGTAGTGGGCGTTGACCCCCAGAATGCCCCGGGTCAACTCATCGGTGTGGGTCTTCCCCACCATGGTGGCGCCGGCGCCGACCAGGACCTCCACCGCCCAGGCGGTGGCTTGGGCGGCCGGCTGACTGGCCTTCCAGTCGGGATTGCCCCCGCCGGTCACATGACCCTCGACGTCGAAGATGTCCTTGGCGGCGAATGTCAACCCGGCCAAGGGACCCTCGTCGGCCCCCTGCAGATAGGCCCGGCTGTCCTGGCAGAAGGCGTTGAGTTTATCGTCTAGAGGCACCTGCACGATCTTCTTCTCCAGTACCCATTGCAGACAGTAAGTTGACTCGCCCGGATGATGAGAACCAACTGGCAACCCGGGCTTAGTACCAATAAACCACCGATTTTGCTCATCGGGCAATCAACATCGTCACCCGATGCGGCTCGGTGGTGGATGGGTGATGCATGAGGATGTCTTGCTTGCCGTCCTTGTTGAGATCCACCAGCCAAGTGTACTCGTCGCTGGGCATCGCGACCGCCACTGTTTGATGCCGCCGGGTGAACAGTTCGGGCCCGGGCACGCCAAGAAAGACACGCAGTTCATTGCGGCCCCTCCCCACCAGCAAGTCCGAGTATCTGTCGCCGTTCACATCGCCAATCAACACCGCTGGAAGGAACCTTTCCCCGGACTTTCCGAGAGCGTAGATTCTGGTTTTGCGGGCGGCGCTGGGTTTGTCCGGGTAGATACCACCTTCCATACGGAAAAACTCGATATCCAGCGACACGGAACGGCTGACCAACGCGCCCAAAACCCTGCTGACAACGCTGAAGCCCCCCACACTCATGGTTGTAAACATCGTGACATTCCGGCCGTCGTGGCCGAGGGTTTGCTGCTGAATCCCGGGTCGGTCGCGGCGGCCGGAAAGGATCCGGAGCGGGATTCCGTCCGACGGCGCCACGGTGCTGACCTTGGGCGCGAACATGGTGCCGGCATCGGGTGTCAGCATGCCAAAGTGCACCTCGTAGTTGGAGTGCATTGTCCAAAGACTCCCGCCCTCCAGAGAAAGAATCCCGAGGTCGGCGATGCCGTCACCGTTTAGATCGGCTAGCGTGTGCAGCACCCTTTCCGTCATCTTTCCGCCAGGACCGTGCTTGGCACTCGGGCGTCGGGCCTTGTAGGGCGCGGTGAGCGAGTTGAGGTCGTCGGAGTCGAAAGCGACATCGGTCGTAAAGGTCTCGGCCGCCGTGTCAAACAGTCCACGCCGATCCTGGAGATGAGCTTCGAAGTGGTCTTCGTTCCAGAACACCAAGTCGCTACGGCCGTCTCGGTTGTAGTCCGTTTCGTGGATACGGCCATGATCCCAGGGAGTGTATCGGTATTCGCCGTCGGGTCCTGCGATCATAGCCGTGTTGGTGGAGGTGCCGATTTTCACTGGATCGGCGAACATGCCCCCGCTCATCTGGATAGACACCCAGAAGCCATCGACTTGCGGTACGACCAGGTCGTCGCGCCCGTCGCCGTTCACGTCCCGAGTGACGTCTACATGGGGGATTTCGCCTCTGCGGGGCGGGTTGAAGTTGGAAGTTACCGCCACCAGCGGGTGTTCCGTCACCGATTCGGGATCGAACCAGTTCAGGCGGCCGGGCTCGTAGGTGATCACACGGTCGCGTCCGCCGATGTTGGCCGCGTCGACGAACAGTACTTCGGGACGTAGCGTTGCGTCGAGCATCGGCGCCCAGGAGCCGTCGCCGAATGCGTAGATGCGCAGGCAACGGTCGCCATTCTCGTCCATGTTCACCACGGCAAGTTCCGCGATGGCGCCACCGAGAAGGAATCCCGGCAATACGGTCTGACGTTTCGCGGAGCCGGTGACGACCTCGTACTGCTCGAAAGCGAATTCCGCAGCGGCGGGCGGCTCTATCGCCTTCGTTCGCGATGTCACGCATGCCGATAGGAACAGCCCGAAAACCAGCATGGAGAACAGACTTCGTCGATAATGCCTCGTGCGTTCGGTTGCCGAGCCAGGTGTTGCTGTAAGAGTGATCACTGCTCTCCCTTTCGTCGGGTTAACCCGCCTTTCCTGCATCACTCTTTTCTCATCCATAACGCCTCAGCCGGCGAAATCGGGCGACTAGACCGGGCTGTCCACCACCTGGTTGTCGAGCTGCCCGATTCCGCTGATCTCCACCCTGACTTGATCCCCCGCCCGCAGGTACTGCCCGCTGATGGCTCCCACGCCGGCCACGGTGCCGGTGCTGATGACATCCCCGGGCTCCAGGGTCACCATGGCGGACAGGTACTCGATGATCACGGCTACCGGGAAGATCATCTGTGCGGTGCTGCAGTGCTGCTTGCGTTCCTGGTTGACGTAGGTGCTGAGCTGCAGCGCCTGGGGGTCGGGGATGTCTTCGGTGGTGACCAGCCAGGGCCCCATGGGGGCAAAGGTGTCGTACCACTTGCCGTTGAGCCAGTCGAAGAAGGAGTCCTCCGACCGGTTTTCGGAACGGTCCCAAATCTTCAGGTCCCGTTCCGAGACGTCGTTCACGATGGTGTAGCCGGCCACGGTGTCGAGGGCCCGGTCAGCCTTGACCGCCTTGACCCGGCGCCCCATGACCACACCCAGTTCCCCTTCCCAGTCGATGGCCCGGCACACCGGCGAAATGCGGATGTCCCCGCCCGGCCCGACCACGGTGCTGGAGGGGGGCTTCATGAAGATCCGGGGGGTCTCCTTGTCCTGGGGAGCCGCCTTCCCGCCTCCCTCCTCGATATGCTCCAGGTAGTTGCCGGCCAGGCAGAAGAGCTTTCGCGGACAGGGCACCGGGGCCAGCAGCTCCTCCATCCGGAACGCCCTTCCCCGCCCCTCGGCCAGCCCGTGATCGATCAGCCTGCCGGCCAGCGACATTCCCTCGGCCCCGCTCTCCAGAAAATCGATCATGTCGCCGAA